>NZ_JBZXVU010000040.1:0-10678 GCF_058892565.1 Hirschia sp.
GAACCAATCAATGTGTTTGATGGGCGTTATGGTCCCTATGTTAAACACCAAAAAACCAATGCAACTTTGCCAAAGGATTTAACACCTGAGACAATTACATTGGAAAAAGCAATTGAGCTGATCAATGCAAAAGCTGGTGCGTCAAAGAAAAAAGCACCCGCCAAGAAAAAAGCGCCCGCGAAAAAACCTGCGGCTAAGAAAGCTCCCGCTAAAAAGGCTCCTGCTAGCGATTCTTAAGCACCACAAAACACCACATTCGGGGCGAAGATTATTCAAATCTGATGCCCCGAATTCTTGCCTTAAAATCGTAATTTAAATTTCAACAAACAAAAAACGGGCATTAAATCCATTTTTGGGTTATATGCCTCCTCATGAGTAATATAACTGAAAAAGCCGTTCTTGAATTTCTAGAGCGCAATCCCGATAAATCTAACAAACGCGAAATTGCACGAGGTCTTGGTGTTCAAGGCTCCGACCGTGTCGCACTGCGTCAGATTCTGAAAAAACTTGAAACAGAAGGCACGATCGCTCGCACAGGAAAACGTCAGTTTTCTAGCGTTGATGCCCCGCCTCCCACATCTATCATTAAATTTGAAAAACTAGACGAACATGGTGATCTGGTTGGCCGCTGCGTCGGCCGTGATGGCTTGTACGGCCCAGAGATCACATGTGTTGCCACTGGCGGACGCAAAAAAGGCGAATCCCTTGGAATTGGGGATAAAGCTCTCTGTAAAGTTGGCAAAGCCAATGACAGTCTGTGGTATGCCAAAGTTATCAAGAAAATCGAAAACACGACGACTTCAACAGTCATCGGTTTGTTTGAAGCCAATAAACATGGCGGACGCGTCAAACCGACCAGTCGCAAAGACAAAAATGAGTATCTGGTTGAAAAGATCCTCTCCAAAGATGCAGAAACTGGCGACATCGTTCGTATCAGCCTAAAAAAATCTAAGCCTTACGGCCCGCAAATGGCTGAGGTGGTTGAGATTGTTGGGCGTATGGAAAACCCAAAATCAGCATCCCTCATCGCTCTGCACACACATGATGTGCCCGATGAATTCCCAGTAGAAATCATTGCAGAAGCGGAAAACGCGACAGCTCAAAAAACGGCGCGTGAAGATCTTACAGATATTCCACTCATCACAATCGACCCTGCAGATGCACGCGATCATGATGATGCTGTTTTTGCACGTCCAGATGAAGATGAAGGCAATAATGGTGGCTGGATCGTTTATGTCGCTATTGCAGATGTTGCTGCCTATGTACAACACGGTACAGCATTGGATGATGAAGCCTATAAACGCGGAAACTCAACTTATTTCCCAGACCGTGTTGCGCCAATGCTTCCAGAAGCCCTTTCAGCAGAACAATGTTCTCTGAAGGAAAACGAATTGCGCGAAACATTCGCGGTTGAAATGCGTTTTTCCGCAAATGGTGACAAAATTGGCCACCGATTTATTCGCGGCACAATGCGTTCAGCAGCCAAACTATCCTATGAACAAGCTCAAGCCGCTATTGATGGCAAACCTGACGATAAGGCCGGCCCTCTTCTTGAAACCGTCCTTAAGCCTTTATGGGCAGCTTATGAATGTGTCGGCAAAGCCCGCACACGTCGCCAACCATTAGAGCTAGACCTACCCGAGCGCCGCGTCACACTTGATAAAGACGGCACAGTGCTTGGCGTATTCACCAAAGACCGCTTTGACGCTCATAAACTCATCGAAGAGTTTATGATCCAAGCCAATGTGTGTGCGGCTGAAAGCTTGGAAAAAGCAAATTCACCGCTGATCTATCGTGTGCATGATGAACCCTCAGACGAGAAAATTCTCGCCCTTGGTTTCTTCTTGCCAACCATTGGCATGAAGTGGGCACGCGGCGCGAAAAAAACAGCAGAACGCTTTAACGACCTACTTGCACAAGCAAGACGCACAGAACACGAGCACCTTGTTTCGGAAATGGTGTTGAGATCACAATCTCAAGCGAGATACGCACCTGAGAATTTTGGCCATTTCGGACTCAATCTCGCGAAATATGCACACTTCACATCTCCTATTCGCCGGTATTCCGATCTCATCGTGCACCGCGCGCTCATCCGCGCCCTCAGCCTTGGTCCAGATGGATTATCAGATGTTGAGTCCAAACGCCTTGAAGAAATCGCAGAACACCTGACCACCACAGAGCGCCGCTCTATGGCAGCCGAGCGTGATGCAACAGACCGCTATTTAGTGGCTTTCATGTCTGAAAAAGTTGGCGCTGAATTTCAAGGCCGTATCGCAGGCGTCACCAAGGCTGGTATGTTTGTGAAGCTCGATGATAGCGGTGCTGATGGCTTCATACCAGCAGCCCGTCTTTCTGATGAATACTGGCTGTATGATGAGCACAACGCCGCTCTCGTGGCTGAAGGCTCTGAAAAACGCTATGAAATGGGCATGCCTGTACTCGTAAAGCTTGAGGAAGCAACGCCGCTTACAGGTGGATTGCTATTTGAAATGCTGTCTGAGCCTCGTGAGGCACGCGAAGATCTGGTAAAGCCCAAGCGTGAGCGTCGTGGTCGAAACCATCCACCACGCGGCAATAAGGGCAGCAAAAAACGCCCTTCAAATAGATCTGCGCGGTCCAATGGGTCACGTTCTGGCAAGAAGAAATAAGATCAAGCTGACAGGAGCGTCGTCATAACAGAAAAAACTTTCAAACCAGGGCAGTTTGACGACGCACCTCCTGATTTAAGCCGCGCGGACAATCCGGTCATGCCGCGCGACGCCGCAACAATGATACTCGTTCGCAGCGATGGGCCACAGCCGCGTATCCTTATGGGGCAACGTGCCAGCGGACATGATTTCATGCCCAATAAATATGTCTTCCCCGGCGGCAGAATGGACCCGTGCGATCTATTGATTCCCCCTCTTGATCAGCTCAATCCAACTTGCCAGTCCCTGTTAAATCAGAAAAGCAAAACCTCCCCAACAGGCCTTGTTCTTTCAGCCATTCGAGAAACTTTTGAAGAGACTGGTTTGGTTATTGGTGAGAATGTCGCCCATCCCGTCGACACATCATCAATAGAAGATGAAAGCTGGAAAGCTTATCTTGGACATTCTGTCCGCCCCAGCCTGAAAAATATCCAATTCATAGGCCGCGCAATCACACCGCCCTATCGCGCTAAACGTTTTGATGCACGTTTCTTTCTAGCTAGATCAGAAGTCGTTCTGGCCCATTTAAAACGTCCAGCAGATAGCCATGAATTGCTAGATTTACAATGGTTCACTTTTGAACAAATCGCTGACCTTGATCTTCCCAGCATTACGCGTTTCACCATCGAGGAAGCTCACAAGCGGATCACAACACCCGAAGCACCTCACGCGCCCTTCTTCACATACTGGGAGGAGAATAAAAATCATCTTGAACGACTCAGCTCCTCTCACAACCCTTGTGATTCTCACTGAATTGAACCTAAAACCTCCACTATTTGCCAAGCCAGCATGTTATTACCTATTTATTTTCAATCTAATGAAGACAATTGAGAAACAGGTCTTGACGAAGCGAGGGGTAACTGATTTAAGCACGCTTTCCGTTTCACGCGCGAGTAACCGCGCCTCGACCAGAGCAAGAGATCAATGGCTAAACCTACCACTGTGAAAATTCGCTTGAATTCGACTGCGGACACTGGTTTTTTCTACGTAACAAAGAAAAACCCGCGTAACTTGACTGAAAAACTCGTCTTGAAAAAGTACGACCCAGTCATCCGTAAACACGTTGAATTCAAAGAAGGTAAGATCAAATAAGATCTTATTTTCGAACAAAACAAAAAGGGCTCGGTTAATACCGGGCCCTTTTTTTGTGCTGTAATTCCAGCAAGTCTTAAGTGTGATTTCAGCGTGTTTTAAAAGCCGTCAAAATTACAGACGATTCGGTTACGTCCATTTTCTTTGGCGTTATACAATGCCTCATCCGCACGCTTTATCAGCTGAGCAACGCTATCATCAGGCGGGAAGGTCACGGATGCACCACCCGACATTGTCACATCCAAACGGCCCAATCCGTTATTGATACTAAATGGAGCACCATCCACTTTTTCACGGATACGTTCAGCGGTAAGCTGTGCCATTTGGATCGTCGTATCTGGCATGATGACCATGAATTCTTCACCGCCATAGCGACATGCGATATCGCTTGGTCGGATATTGTGCATCAATCTATCCGAAAACTGTCGCAACACTTCATCGCCGACATCATGGCCATGGCCATCATTCACTTTTTTGAAGTGATCCAAGTCACACAGCAAAATAGACACCGGACCGCCGCCCATATTGGCGCGTTTCATAAACTGTTCTAGCTGGTTTTCCATATACCGACGGTTATGCAATCCGGTTAGCTGATCAGTGACCGCCAACTCCATAGACTGATCCAGACGCGCACGTAGAGAATCAATATATCGCTTCTTACTCACCTGCGTCTTGACCCGCGCGAGCAATTCTTCTGGATCAATAGGCCGCACCAAAATATCAGATGCCCCCAGATCCAGTGCACGAACAGCTAACGCCTCATCTTCGGCACCAACAATCGCTAAAATGGGCAAATCACGCGTGGCTTCCAGATTTCTAAGATAGGCACATAATTTTAGCCCATCATATTTTTCACCGCCAAGCGACAACACCATAATATCTACTGTCGCCGCGCCCGCACCCACACCGCCCGGTTTAGCGCCAGCATTGGCGAGCGTCATTGGCTTATGATCAGTCTCAAGATATCGACAAATTCTCGCTGCTTGGCGCTCATTATCATCAACAACAAGTACACGTGCAGGATTTCCACCGCGCCCTGTTGGCGTCACATCAATCACACCTATACGCCGCCCCGATGCTTCACGCTTGCGCAGCTCATCAGCAACCAATTTATACTTTGACAATGCCCGCACTCGTGAAAGCAATTGCAAATCATTGATTGGCTTCGTCAAAAAGTCATCTGCACCAGCGCGCAAACCTTTTAATCGGTCTTCACGCTCATTGAGAGCCGTCACCATCACAATAGGGATATGCTCAGTGCGCGGGTCAAATTTAAGCTCTCGACAGGCCTCAAACCCATCCATGCGCGGCATCATGACATCAAGCAAAATAATATCAGGCTCTGTTGCAATCGCTTTATCAATTGCATCCAGACCATCCACAGCAGTCGTGACCTGAAAATATTCATGCGCAAGTTTAGCGCACAATAATTTCCGGTTGGCTTCTATATCATCAACAACAAGTACACGTGCGCTCAATGGGTCGAACCCCGTGTAGAGGTCAGCTCTTCTACCATTTTGATAAATGGTGTCATCTGAATTGGTTTTGTCATATAGGCTTCACAACCGGCAGCTTTCACGTCTTCTTCATCCTGACGCATAGCAAACGCTGTAACGGCCAAAATTGGAATATTGCCTACTACATCGTCATCTTTTATCCAACGCGCAAGGTCCAAACCGGACACTTCGGGAAGTTGAATATCCATAATAATGAGATCTGGGTGAATTTCTTTTGCCATTTCGACAGCCCGCAAGCCGTCAATAGACTTAACAGCCTCAAAACCGAACGCACCCAACAAATCGCAGAACAATTTCATGTTCAGCTCATTGTCCTCGACGACGAGGACTTTTTTTGATGCAGTTTCAGCCATATCTGTCGCTACTCCTCGCGAAACCGCGTATGCGATTCCCCACTCTCAACCCGTATTTTCGCCCAATAGGGTTAAACACCCTTTTACGGCTCAAGATAAAAAAGACTTTTATGCAAGTTATCTATGCACAAAACCCATGAACATTCAGTCAATTAACAAACATTCAGCTTCAGGCTTATATTTACCTCTATTTCGTCTTCAATTCCTGATTCACCCGAATCTCACCTGATTAAACACAACTTTATAAAAATCTAAGCTAACGAGACATTAACTTAGACATTTTCTATCGTCGATCTTGAAAAAAATCTTGTATCTGTCATCCGTTAAATACAACAGTTTCGACAATTATATGTTGCCTTGGAGACAAATATGCCAACACCAGAAGCACGCCTTGAACGCTTAGGGATTACACTCGGCGAACCAAACGCTGCCGTAGCTAACTATGTTCCCTATGTCATTTCTGGAAACCAGCTATTTATCTCAGGCCAAATTTCTATGGATGCAAACGGTCTCGTCAAAGGTCGCTTAGGTGAAAACATGGATTTAGAAGCCGGACAGGCAGCTGCGCGTTTGTGCGGTATAAATCTAATCACACAAATGAAAGCAGCGCTTCAATCCCTAAGTCGCGTTGAGCGCATCGTAAAGCTTGGGGGCTTTGTTAATGCTTCACCAGATTTCGTAGACATTCCTCAAGTCATCAATGGATGTTCAGACATTATGGTCGAAGCATTTGGCGAAAAAGGGCGTCACGCGCGCTCTGCTGTGGCCTGTCCGGTTTTGCCTCTGGGTGTCGCTGTTGAAGTCGATGCGATAATTGAATTTGAATAAACACTAAAGTTTGCAATTGACCCAAATTTTTTATTGAAAGGACGTGGTTTCATCTCCACATATAGCTTCATGGATAAAGATGAATTCACGCTTTCAATCTCGATTATAAATGCGCTTTCCGAAGTTGATAGAGACGACTGGAATAAGATCGCAAACCCCGAGGGTGAAAGTTATGATCCTTTTCTCGATTGGGATTTTCTTCAAGCCTTAGAAGAAACCGGCTGCGTTTCACCACAAACAGGCTGGGCCCCTTACCACATCCTCGCCAAAGATCAGGATAACCAGCTGATAGGCGCATGCCCGATGTATCTTAAATCACATTCTCAAGGTGAGTTTGTCTTTGATCATTCATGGGCAGATGCCTTAGAGCGTGCCGGTGGGCGCTATTATCCAAAATTATTGATAGGCGTTCCCTTTACCCCCGTAACTGGACGAAGACGCCTTTGCATTCCTGGCCCCAATGCCACCCTTGTCAAAGATGCATTGCTGCAAACAGCGGTCAAAATGACGTCCGACAACAATCTCTCATCACTGCATATAAACTTTATTGATGCCCTCGAATACGAAGAATTAGGTGCGCAAAGCTTGCTTCAACGCACCGACCAGCAATTTCACTGGGAAAATGATAATTACACTACATTTGATGACTTCCTAAATGTACTTGCTTCGCGCAAACGCAAAAATCTAAAAAAGGAACGCGCTCAAGCCCAAGATGGGATTATTTACGAGCACCTAACCGGAGATCAAATCACCGCCGAGCATTGGGATATCTTCTATGATTATTATACCGACACCGGCGCGCGCAAATGGGGCAGCCCCTATCTCAACCGTGATTTTTTCACCCTTCTAGGTCAGCGCATGAGCGACAAGATATTGCTTGTTTTCGCACGCGACACTGAAGACAATCGCCCCATTGCTGGTGCGCTCAATATGATCGGCTCCGACACACTCTATGGTCGCTATTGGGGATGCTCAGAACAACGTCCCTGTTTGCATTTTGAAACTTGCTATTATCAAGCCATCGACTTTGCCATCGCCCACGGCTTGAAACGGGTTGAAGCCGGCGCACAAGGTGGCCACAAGCTCGCACGCGGGTATGCACCAAGCCCCACATATTCAGCGCACTGGATTGCCAATGAAAGCTTTTCAGATGCTATCGCTCAATATCTAACCCATGAACGCGAACAAGTTGAATCTGATATAGAATATCTAGGACAAAGAACACCATTTCGAAAAAGCGAAGATTAAGAGGAAAACACCATGAGCCTTCAGGGAAATTACGATAATGACAATATCTTTGCTAAAATACTGCGCGGCGAAATCCCATCGGTAAAAGTGTATGAAGATGATGTCGCTCTTGCCTTCATGGATGCATTCCCACAAGCAGACGGACACACGCTTGTCATTCCCAAAGGCGTCACTGCCCGCAACTTCCTTGAAATGCCTCAAGAAAAGCTTGGCCCTTATATGGAGCGCGTCCAGAAAGTGGCGCAAGCAGTCGAGCGTGCACTTGCCCCTGACGGCATTATACTAACGCAGTTCAACGGTGAAGCTGCCGGCCAAACCGTTTATCATCTCCACTTTCACATCATTCCGCGTAGAGAAGGCAAATCTATAGGTACACATGCCGCCGGAACGATGGCTGACATGGGTGAATTAGAAACAATCGCGACAGAAATACGTGCTGAGCTTTAGCGCTCAACCGGATAAATAATCGGCGTGTCGCCCACTTTCCAGGGCGCACGCTTGACCATAATTGCCTCGAAAATTTCAGACGCCATCGCCGCTTGCAGCCATTTATGCACATGCGGTATATCCTGCGCGTCAAACCATTCCATATCCGCAATACGAAACTGACGGATAAACGGAAAAATCGCATAATCAGCCAGCCCCATAGTCTCACCAGCTAGAAAGGCTTGATTCTTTAGTCTGCTTTCCAGATCCAATATAGTCTCAAATCCCGCTGTGCGATGCTCAGTCCCGTCAACATCATCATAGCGATAGGCGTATTTATAACGATCCAGATGCGCTTTAAATGGACCATCATTGCGCTCAATCAATTCATAGGTGACAGCACGGTCCATGGCATTAATCGGCAGCCAACCTTCAGGATCGTTTATGCTCAACGCCCAAAGCATAACATCTAGGCTTTCATCTATGACTTTATCCTCGCCTAACACTAAGGTTGGCACAGTGCCTTTATCGCTGGCTTCCAGCATAGCGGCAGGCTTATCGCGCAACAAAATTTCGCGCCATTCAAACGCCTGCCCGCAAACATGCAAAGCCATACGCCCCCGCATAGCATAGGGACAGCGTCGAAAAGTATAGAGAATAGGAAGATTAGAATGTGTCATCCCGCATGGATAATACACGCTAATTTTTTATCAAGCCCTACTTATCCCTTTGGCGTGATCCGCAGGAGACGGCCTTCAAAACCATCTTCTAGCACATAGATTGCGCCATCTGGTCCCCGCTCGATTTCTCGCACGCGTTCATCCCAAGAATAGCGCGCTTCTTCCGTGCCTTTCTCGCCATCCAGTGACACACGCACAATCGCCTGTCCGCTCAAACCGCCCATCAATGCATTGCCTTTCCAATCGGCAAACACATCACCTGTATAAATGATCAAACTACCAGGCGAAATTGACGGCACCCATGAAATAGCCGGCGTTTTAAAATCATCGCGCGTGTCATGGTCAGGAATATCCAACATAGAATAATTGCGACCATCAGAAACCACTGGCCAGCCATAATTTTCGCCCTTCACAATGCGGTTTAATTCATCGCCGCCGCGCGGGCCCATCTCGTTTTCCCAAATCTGGCCATCAGCATCCATCGCGATACCAAGCGGATTTCTGTGCCCTATGGACCAAAACTGCTCTTTAATGCCACCTTGCCCCGCAAAAGGATTATCATCCGGCAGGCTGCCATCATCATTGAGGCGAATAAGCTTTCCAAGATTACCATTCATATCCTGCGCAGGCGTCTGTCCACCGCGATCACCCGAAGTAATGAAAAGATACCCATCCTTATCAAACAGCAAACGCTGACTAAAATGGCGCCCCGTATCAACTTTCGGCGATTGCGTCCAAATACGCTCAATATCGGTCAACTCACCGCCCGAAGATGTTAAATTCAGCGTCCCGCTTTCAACAACAGAGCCATATAAATCACCCTCAGCTTCGATATAGGAAATATAGACTTTTTTGTTGTTTTCAAAATCAGGATGTAGCGCCAAATCGGCAAAACCACCTTGGCCTGCAACTTCACTTTCAGGCACACCAGAAATCTGCCCCAGCACATCTCCATCCGCAGTCACGAGCTTGATACGTCCTTCTTTTTCATTCACTAGCAGATTGCCATCTGGCAAGAATGTCATCGCCCACGGCTCTTCAAATTGGCCAAGCGACTCGGCGATCAAAACGACCCCATCACTACCTTTTATTTCAAAAGCATTCGCCGGCAATTCTCGCGTCACGTCACCTTCAACCGAAGCCGTTTCAGATACATCAGCCTCAGGCGGCACTGTCTTCTCTGCGGCAGGTTTAGCGCATCCCGCAATCGCAAAAACTGAAACTGCTGAAACAAGTGAGATCAAAGTAAATCGAGTCATGGCGCAATCTTTCGCTGGTGGGCTTGAGTTAACTCAAGTTATCACCGCTCTCCTAGAAGGAAAGAGCACCAAGCAATTTAACTAAACCTAGCTACAAAAAAGAGGATACCAACCTGAAAAAACTGTAGCTTGGTATTTCGTTTCCAACTACTCCCCAGCAGATTCTTTCCCAGCGATAGATTTCAGTCTTGCCTCTTCAGCAGCGAGACGTGCCGCTTCACGTTCAGCGGTCAGATCTTGCCCAACATGTGATTTGCCGCGTTTTTTCGCCAATTCAATCTGCTTTTGGCGCTCTTCAAACGCTGCTTTTTTCTCTGGCGAATATTCGTCATAGCATTGGTGACAAGACACGCCTTTGGTAAATTCAGGCTTGTCTATATCGGCGCGTGTAATGGGCCGACGGCACGCAAAACATTGATCATAACTGCCCAATTCAAGGCCGTGTTTCACCGACACACGTTGATCAAAGACAAAACATTCCCCTTCCCACGCTGATTTTTCTTCTGGCACATTTGCAAGATATTTTAGAATGCCGCCTGTCAGGTGAAACACTTCTTCAAAGCCCATAGCCTTGGCCAAAGCTGTCGA
>NZ_JBZXVU010000041.1:601-68980 GCF_058892565.1 Hirschia sp.
TCCGGTATCTTAATGATACCAATCATCAAAAACATAATATGTGATTATGGTCTGATACTTAGTTTTACTCCTAACTACCAACAATAGTTAGGAGATCTCATTGTTCGATTTTATTGAACTGGTGATTATTGCGAGAATTCCCCACCCGATCCCATCTCGAACTCGGTCGTTAAGGTTCTCTGCGCCGATGGTACTGCGTCTTAAGGCGTGGGAGAGTAGGTCGTTGCCAGTTCTATAAAGTCGAACAATGCTATTACGTTCGTAAGAAACCTCCTTCATGGTCCTGAAATTCAGGGCAAAACGGCTTTGTCCTTTCTAGTCTAGGCTAGCTAGGTGAAGCCGTTTTTTAATGTCTACTTTTATGATCGCGAGGCGTCATAAATATTATAATTGATGCGGGGTGGAGCAGCCCGGTAGCTCGTCAGGCTCATAACCTGAAGGTCGTTGGTTCAAATCCAACCCCCGCACCCAATTTATACCCAAAACAAATATATACACTCAACCACCCTAGCGGGTGGTGTTTGCGTTTGTGGTTTTGGGGGAATGTTGGATACGATGAGAAGCTCTCCCAAACAGCAGCTAAAGCAGCGTTAAATGTGCAATAATGACAAGAGTATTCCGGCTCTCGATGCGCTGCTAACTCTAACAGCATTGCTAAACATAAGTGAAAAGAGAGTTCTTTATTGTGTCTCTTGCTAAAGAACTCGGATGTCGTGTGTGAGAGTATGAAGGCTAGTGGAAATCGTTGTTTCTTGACCTTTGTCTCATACTATTGATGAAAGCAAATAGGGCTGTACGAGAAAGGTTTTATCACTCGTTAGGTGAGATGCTTTTCATGCCTTTATACAGGCTGACACAGCAAATGAGCAGGATGACCCCAAAGGGAAGCCCAGTTGTCACGGCACCTGCTTGCAAGGATGATAGGGCCTGTGCGCCACCACCTACCAGCAGAACAATTGCAACAATACCCTCTAAGCTTGCCCAGAATATTCTTTGAGGAATAGGGGCGTGCAGCTTACCTCCAGCAGTAATTGAATCAATCACAAGTGAGCCTGAATCTGATGAAGTGACAAAGAAAACCAACAATAATAAGATCGAAACAAACGACATGATTTGAGAAAATGGTAGGTTTTCAAACATTTGAAACCATACAAGTGGAAATTCAGAGATGCCTTCTGGTAAGGCACCAATGCCAGCTTTTACTTGTTCCAAAGCCGTTGTTCCAAAAGCAGTAAACCAAATAATCATCACGATAAATGGTACACCGATTACGGCTGCAACAAATTCTCTGACCGAGCGTCCATATGAAACGCGCGCGATAAACATTCCAACAAATGGCGACCAAGAGATCCACCAAGCCCAATAGAATATCGTCCAATCATGGAAGAATGCCGTGTCTTCACGTCCAATCCAGTTGGATAGTGCAGGGATATTTGCAACATAGTGATAGGTGTTGAGGGCTATATTTTTAAAGATTTGCGAGGTTGGACCCGCAATAATAACGAATAATAGAACGAGAATCGCCAAAACGATATTGATGTTGGAGAGTATTTTTACACCTCCATCTAACCCTCGAATCACTGAAAAAATCGCCAAGGATGTGATTACACAGATCAAAATGAC
The DNA here is from genome assembly GCF_058892565.1 of Hirschia sp. Classification (NCBI taxonomy): domain Bacteria; kingdom Pseudomonadati; phylum Pseudomonadota; class Alphaproteobacteria; order Hyphomonadales; family Hyphomonadaceae; genus Hirschia; species Hirschia sp. The sequence goes on from NZ_JBZXVU010000041.1 coordinate 2,225, forward strand.
TTGTGTCGCAAGGCCGCTTGGGACGCCAAATAAGAAGGATATTCCACTCGCTGCTTGCTGCGCACCAAGGCCAAGCGAGGTGGCAAGTCCAAATAGTGTGGCTAGGACTGCGAGTAGGTCGATAATGTGACCGGGCCATCCCCAAATTCTCTCGCCAAATATTGGATAGAAAGTCGACCGCACTGTTAATGGCAGTCCTTTGTTAAACGCAAAAAATGCGAGTGCGAGTCCCATAACGGCATATATCGACCAAGGAATAATGCCCCAGTGGAAAATTGTAGCAGAGAAAGCAAAACGCTCAGCTGCCTCTGTCGCCGGCTCGACATTGAGCGGTGTGCCGGCCCAATCTGTATAATATCCTAAAGGCTCAGCGGCGCCAAAAAATATCATCCCTATTCCGACACCGGCAGCAAAAAGCATTGATAACCAAGATGTTGTCGAAAATTCTGGTTTGGCGTCATCTCCACCTAATCTGATTTTTCCAAGCGGTGATAGCGCGAGATATAGACAGAATAAAAACACGACATTTGTTATGATAACAAAGAACCAGTCAAATGTATGAATGGTCCAGTCTCGTGCGCCTCTTAGCAGGATACCGGCTTGCTCTGGCATGATAAGCACAGCAGCACAAAATGCAATGAGTAGGCCAGCAGCTAGAAAGAATACGGGGTTGTGAATATCAAAGCCCAAGACATCTATATTGTCTTGGCCAACTTCATAATCAGTTGTGTAGGTGTCATCGTCTTCACCATTGCCTGTGGTTTCGTTTGGTACTTCCGACATATAATCTCCGGCGATGGGATGGGCGTAGCAATGGCTCAACTATCTGCAAGCAATTGTTTCGATATTCGAAATAGATATTTTGATCTTCGAAACATAAATGCATTAACAAAGCAATTGTAACATATATACAACAAGCCTATATAGTGCACTATTATTATTGAATTTATTGTAGTTTTTGTCAGAAAATTGCTGATTTATATAAAAATAGAGCTTGTTCTTCCTGTTTCAAAATTAAAACGATCTGCTAAAGAAATTGAGCTTAATACGGATAGATACTTATCCGCCTTTATTCTGATCGCTTCGAAATACGCTGGTCAGACAAAGAACAAACAAAGGAATTCTATATGGCTCGCAATCTAAGTGGTGCTTCATTAATTGTAATTGCATCTTTGATTTTGCCGTCTCAAAGTTTAGCTCAAGAAAACCAATCCGAGGGTGTTTCAGAAAAACGCCTACAATCTATCGTTATTACTGCGACAAAACGTGATGAGAGCGCTCAAGATGTGCCCATCGCAGTTAACGCAATTGGTGCGGAAGATTTAGACCAGTTGAATGTCAGTGTGTTTACAGATTACCTCACGCAGCTTCCTGGTGTGACAGCTGGTGGCGGTGGTGGCCCAGGCCAAAGCACAATCTATATTCGTGGGGTTGCATCTACGACGCCGGCTACGACAACGGCAGGCGTTGCTGGTCTTTCTCCAAATGTAGCTTTTTACCTTGATGAGCAGCCACTTGCACAACCTGGCCGTAATCTTGATGTCTATGCTGCCGACCTTGAGCGTATCGAGGTGCTGTCTGGCCCTCAAGGGACTTTGTTTGGTGCGAGTTCTCAGGCTGGTACTGTGCGTTTGATTACGAACAAGCCTAACCTTGATGAGTTTCAAGCAAATGTTAGATTTGGAACAGCTTTTACTGAAAGCGGTGATCCATCTCACAATCTTGAAGCCATGATCAATGTTCCAGTGACATCCAACTTCGCGGTGCGTGGTGTGATGTATACTGATAGCCAAGGCGGCTATATTGATAATGTTCCAGGTTCAATCACCGCTGAAGAGTCTGCGCGTTTCCGCGCTGAAGGCACAATGAGAGACAATGGCGTTGCTGTTGAACCATTCCGTGCTGGTTTTCAAGCTGGGGCAGACTTGAGCAATGTTGATTTTAAAGCTGCGAATAATCAAAATCTCGTAGAGAAAAATTTCAACGATACTGTCTACACCGGTTTTCGTTTGAGTAGTGTTTATCAAATCAATGACGAATGGAAATTGACCACTGCGCTGGCGCAACAACAGCTAGACACAGAAGGTGTGTTCTTTAGCGACCCTGATTTAGATGATTGGGAAATTCAGCGCTATAGTGAAGACGACACGAAAGATTCCTACACAAATGTAAGTTGGACGCTTGAAGGTGAAGTAGGCGGGCTTGAAGCTGTCTACACAGGGGCATTTACAGATAGAGAAACAGATCAGACCGTCGATTATACGGATTATCTCTTTATCGGTCAGTATTTACCTTACTATATTTGTGATGCATCTGTGACTTATCCGGGAGCAGGCATTGACCCTTCAGGAACATGTTATGCGCCTGATCAAAAGGTTGATATCAGCAACAAACTTAAGGTTCAAACGCATGAATTGCGTTTTAATACACCGGCAGAACACCGTGTTCGTGCAACATTTGGTGGGTTCTACAGTGATCTTGAACTAAAAGAGAAAAATGATTTCATTTACGCTGGTTCAACAGAAGTGCTTGGCTTTGATGGCGTCACAAAAGGCTTTGCGCCCAATTATCCACTTACCAACACAGAAGTGACTGGCGAAGTGGGAAGTGCATCTCCAGGGTATTATTCTGATGCTGGCCCTTTCTACGCGCCAACTATTTTCCGAAATGATATTCTGCGTACCGATAAGCAAATGGGGCTCTTTGGTGAGCTTGCTTATGATATCGTGCCAGAAGTCTTTACATTGACTGTTGGGGCGAGAGCGTACGACATCGAAGTCGATTTTGAAGGTAGTGCAAACTCATCTTTCTTCAATTTGGGCAGTTCAACAGATGCTCAACGTGCAGGTACAAATATATCTGCTCAATTCAGCGGTGAAGGTAGTAGCACAGTTGATAAAGCTGCAACTGATGGCGTGATTTTCAAAGTGACAGCTGACTGGAAGCCAATGGATGATGTGTTGTTGTTTGCAACATATTCTGAAGGTTTCCGTCCGGGATTATTGAACCGTCCGGGTGGAGCATCAAATGCTGCGGGCACATATACTGTGCCATTCGCAGTTGATACAGATGATGTGCAAAATTATGAAATTGGCTGGAAAACAATGTTGTTTGATAGCTCATTGCGCATCAATGGTAGTGCGTTCATGATTGAAATCGAGAATATGCAGACGACTATTTTCGATCCAAACATCACCAATCTTTTCTTCTCTGATAACGCGGCCAATGCAGAAATTATGGGTGTTGAAGCAGACTTTGATTGGGCACCTGATGCAGTTGATGGTTTGACCATTTCGGGTGCTGTGTCATTGCTTGATACAGAGGTGACTGAGGTGTTAGTGCCAACAGATGATGTGTTGGTTGGTTCACCGCTTTCATTTGCACCTGAATTCCAAGGTAATCTGCGTGCGCGTTATGAGTGGGATATGGGTGAATATCGTGCTCACATCATGCCGCAAATTGTACATTCTGGTGAATCATACACAGACATTATCGAAATCAACAAAATCCAATTGGAAAGTTGGACGACTGCAGCTCTGTCTGCAGGTATTGCCAAAGATAATTGGAGAATGGAAGCATATGTCGACAACTTGACGAATGAGGCTGCTCAATACTCAGGTAACTTCACATATGACCGTAGTCGTGTCTCTCTTGCGAGACCTCGCACTGTGGGTGTGCGTGTTGGCGTAGACTTCTAGTTTTACAAAGAAATTTGTTTTAAAAAAGGAAGCGCTTTGAGAGATCATAGCGCTTCTTTTAGTATTCAGGATTACAAAATGAATGATGTGCAGCAAGCCGCTGAACAGCTGAAGCGGGCAAAAGCCGCGATGTATGCAAATCAATTTGCTCAAGCATGCATTGAGCTTGAGCCTTTGCTGGACAATCCTGAATATGCACAGGAAGCGCTTTATATGCATGCTGTGTGCGGAAGATATCAAAACAAGTTTGACGTTGCACAGTCATCTCTTGATAAACTACTTGGTATAGCGCCCGAATTTGGACGTGCACATCAAGAGGCTGGATATCTAGCTTTGGCGCAAGGGCAAAAAGAATTAGCTCTTAAACAATTTATAGCCGCATGCCGTTTTAATCCAGCGCTCATCGCAAGTTGGGAAAAGCAGGCTGGCTTATTGCGAGAGACGGGACAAAAGGAGCAGGCGATAAATGCGCAAGCGCAGGCTGATCGTCTAAAATCTTTATCTAAACCATTATATGCGGCGACTAATTTTTTAGCTGAAGGCAAATTGCTAAAAGCTGAGGATTTGTGCCGCATACATTTGAAGTCCAGCCCCAAAGACGTGGAAGCAATGCGTTTGCTGGCAGATGTCGGCAGCCGGCTAGGCGTCCTAGAGGATGCAGAAATATTATTGGAAAAAGCGGTTGAGTTTGAACCCGATAATATCCAATTGCGGTTGGACTACATACAAATTCTGAGAAAGCGCCAAAAATTCTCGCGTGCGCTTGAAGAAGCTAAGCGGTTATATGATTTGGATCCAGAAAATGCGATTTTCCGATCGCATTACGCTATCGAGAAGATGCAGACCGGAGATTATGAGGGCGCTGTCGAGCTGATGGATGCGGTGCTGGAAACGCTGCCGCATGATCCAGCGACATTGACCTCTCGCGGGCATGCTTTGAAGACATGGGGAAAACAGAAAGAAGCAATTGCATCCTATAATGCTGCCTGTCGCGCACGACCAGAGCAAGGTGATGCGTGGTATGCATTGGCAAATTTAAAAACCTATAGTTTTTCAAACACTGAAATGCAGCAAATGCAGGAATTAGAGCTACGCGCTGATCTTAGTTATGCTGACCGCGTTCATTTTTGTTTTGCATTGGGAAGTGCTTTTGAAAAATCAGGAGATATCGAAAAGTCTTTTCGGTATTTCGAGAAAGGAAATACTCTAAAACGGACGCAAAGCCGATATACAAGCGAAGGGATGGAAGCTGAACTCGCATTGCAAAAGCAATTTTGTACATCGGATGTTTTAAAAGGATCAGAGGGACGTGGGTTTGAGGCTGGTGACCCTATTTTTATCGTTGGTTTACCCCGTGCTGGTTCTACGCTGATCGAGCAGATATTGGCCTCCCATTCTCAGGTTGATGGAACCTTAGAACTGCCCAATATTTTGGCTTTGTCACAAAGGCTGCGTGGACGAAATCGCTCCAATGGTGGCGCATATCCTGAGAATTTGACGGGTCTAAGTGCTGACCAATTAAAGGCGATGGGGCAGGAATATATAGAAACGACGCGTATTCACCGTCAGGGAGCAGCCTTTTTTACCGATAAAATGCCAAATAATTTCCGGCATATCGGTTTGATCCACCTAATTCTGCCGAACGCAAAAATTATTGATGCGCGGCGAGAGCCAATGTCATGTTGTTTTTCTGGCTTCAAGCAATTGTTTGCTGAGGGGCAGGAATTCACATACGGACTAGAAGAAATAGGCCGGTATTACCGCGCGTATGTTGATTTGATGAAGCATTGGGATGACGTGTTGCCGGGCAAAGTTTTGAGGGTTCAGCATGAAGATGTTGTAAACGACCTTGAAACCCAAGTGTCCCGTATTCTGGATTATTGTAATCTACCTTTTGAACGAGCGTGTGTTGATTTTCATAAGACAGATCGACCAGTTAGAACCGCAAGCTCTGAACAGGTTAGACAACCTATCAACACAAAAGGACTGGACGCATGGCTAAAGTTTGAGCCATATCTAGCGCCACTGAAAATGGCTTTGGGGCCTAACCTCGTCGGTTAGCATTGCAGGATGATAAAATGAGTCAGCGTACGATGGATGTTGTGGTTGCTTTGCGTCAGATACAGCGTCGCGTAGAGTTGGACTCTAGAAATCTTGCCAGAGAAGCGCACCTAACTCATTCGCAATTGAGGGTTTTGCAATTATTGGATGAAAGCACAACTTTATCAGCAAGTGAAATTGCAAAAGAAACAAAGCTAACCAATGCAACGATTACATCTATTGTTGATAAGTTGGTTGCGCGGAAATTTATCCAGCGGACGAAATGCGACAGCGATAAAAGGAAAGTTTGGTTAGAATTATTGCCCGACGGACAAAAAGCGCTTGAGGATGCACCTAGAGATTTACAGCAAGTGTTTGAAGCAAAATTCGAAAAGCTTGAAAGCTGGGAGCAAGCCATGCTGGTTGCTGCGCTTGAGAAAATAGTCAATCTGTTAGACGCCAAAAATCTTGAAGCAGCTTCGATCTTGACGATTGGTGATATCGAAAAATAAGCGAAGCTGAATTTAAATCTTGCCGTTAAGTGACGAATTAGAAATGCGTCACTCCTTGGCCATTTTGACTTCTAAAACAGAGCCAGGCTGGATGAGAATTTCTTCTTGCCTCAACGGGATATCAATTCCGTTTTCTTTAAATAAATCCCAGACAGACATCATGACGGCAGAGCCAACATTATTGATGCCGTTTTGTGGGTCATTAATCCAGAAACGGCATTCAATTTCAACAGCCTCATCTCCAAACTCCATGACAAGACATGTTGGTGCGGGGTCTTTTAATACGCGATCAATCTTTTTAGCTCCCTGAACAACGAGGTCTGTCGCTGTTCTCAAGTCCGTTTCATATTCCACGCGCAATCTGCGTTTAATGCGGACACGATTATCGGAATAACTCCAATTGACGACTTTGTTTGTCACCAATCCTTCATTGGGAATGAGGTGTTCTTTCCCATCGCGTGTGACGACAGAAGCATAGCGAAGACCAAGGGATTTCACGACACCGTAAGTATCGTCCACTTCAATGACGTCATCTGGCTTTATGGATCTATCGGTTAGCAGGATGATGCCTGATATGAAATTGGCAACAATCTGCTGCATACCAAAACCAATACCGACACCAAGCGCCCCTCCAAGAACTGCGAGGCCGCCAAGCGGTATTTGCAATGAGGAAAGCGCAAGGACGACAGCAGCAAAGAATAGCCCAACATGCGTCGCATTGGATATTAGCGCCCGTATTGAAGGTTCTACGCGAGGCAGTGTATCAATACGTGCTCTTAGGCGTTTAGACAGCCAGTTTGCACCATAGAGAAAGAGTGCTGAAAATAAGATAGCGCGAAAGATAAAGGGCAGAGTGATAAGTCGATCGCCAAAGCTAAACCCGTTATTGTCCAGCCAATTTAAGGTGGGCAGCAAAAGGCCAAACGCATTTAGACCAGCAACACCCCAAGCTATCCACGTTGTGGCCTGCCGGTATTCCGCTGGGACGATATAAGTGGCTGTTCGGATAATTACCCATGCGAGTGCGAGAGAGCTGGCAAGCCTAACAAATGATGTTGGATATCCCATGCCTTCGAGAGTTGGCAGAGCGATAAACAAGCCAGCAAGCCATAGCAATGGTCGTACAATTTGCAAAATTGGACCTGAGATGTTGCGAGAGACATTTTCAGGAAGCTTGCTCAGGCCTGCACTTATCCAATTTTTGACGAGTGGCGAGAGGATAATACCTAAGACCAAAACACCCAAAATAGTCGCAAATTGTATAAGCGTCGATGTATGCAGAAGTTCTGCATTTACCCATTCAAGCGCTTGCTGGCCATATGAAAATGCACTCTGCTTTAGACTATCTACGTCTAAGCTGTTCGGGCTGTCTGCCGGAGACGGTGGGTCTGACGGAGTTTGTAGTTGAATGTTTTTGAAAATAGAAAGCAACGCCACCACTAGAACTCCAAATGAATGTAATTTGAGTAGCACTGTTTAAACTGATTTTGAACTTAAGGAAGAGCAAGGATTGCGCGTAGGCAAATTGATATGAAATTTACGCATAATGAGTTTATTGGTGATATAAAAGTGGACATTATGCAAATTTAAGCTTTGACAATCTAATTCTTTACCCCTAAGTGGCTGATAATATATCGCTAGGGAATACTATGAAACTACGACGAAGATAATCAGACTGAGAATAACGTTCTGTGCAGATCGTCTTTTTTGTTCGTTTTGCAACAGTTTTTTCTGATTTTTCGTTTTTGAGTTTTAGTATGTCCGCATCTTTACGGGTCTTAGATCCATCCTCTCCATCATACACAATTGCCTTGGAACAAGCAGAGCATTCTGTTGGTATTGAAGCATTATATGATCGCTGTTTTGGCTTTGGACGGTTTGCAAAGACGGCTGAACGTCTTCGTGAAGGTAATCAATTGCTGTCCGACATGAGTTTAGTGGCAGTTGATGCAAATGAAAATGTAGTGGCAGCCGTGCGGTTATGGCCTCTGCAGGTGGGAGATGCAGGGCGCGCTGTCTTTGTTGGACCTGTCGCAGTCGATAGCTTGTATCGTGGTAGCAGTTTGGGCCTGATCCTAACGCAGCAATGCGTTGATCTTGCGAAGAAAGCTGGATGGCCAATGGCTATTCTAATCGGGGATGAGCCCTATTTCAGCAAAATTGGGTTTCAGCAAGTTTCAACACAAGCTTATCCGGCACCGGGATATATTCCAGAGCATCGCTTGTTAGCTATTGAACTTGAAGATAATGCTATTTTGGAAAATCAGGGGCAACTTAGCGTCCCTCTCGTCGCCAAGTAAATAACAAAATCAACATCAGCAAGGCCATTCCGATGACGCCGGGTAGGAGTGGTGTGGCTTGAGATGAGCGAACAGCGTAGGCTTCATTGCGCTTTAGTCCAGCCCAGTTCTCTCCTGCATGATCACCATTTTTAGACACGCGACGGATAGCGGGTAAATCGGGATTATTGGTTTCGCCAATGCGGAATGTGCCGCCATGAGTCGCATCTGCTATTGGAGCGAGAATGCGCGTCGTTGATTGTACATTGGCGTATTCTAGCGGGTTGGCGGGGCCATTTAGTGCGACCGTTTCAACTTCTCCAGCGCGAGCTGTATACATTCCCAGGCCATCGACATCGACGCTTGCTTCAAATCGCCCTTCGTCGGTTTTTTCCCATTCTGGTGTTAGTATTTCTCCATTGGGTGTCGTGATGGATAGTGAGTTGGGTCGGTCAGACAATGATCGCAGGCTCGCCTTCATTTGTTGGCCGTTTGAAGCGAGTGTCAGCAATTCTTCTTCAAGTTCAGGTTCTTTCATTAGCCAATGGGCTGTGCGTCGCACGAGTTCTGAATAGGGGCCGCCGCCATCATGGCCTCTCGCCCACATCCACAATTGGTCCGATAGTAAAACGGCCACACGCCCGTCACCGACGCGGTCGAGGACGAGTAGCGGATCTCCGTTATCTGACTTTAACAGGACTTCACCAGAAGCGGCCTTTGCTTCTACATAGCGTTCCCAGCGGCCCCAGCTTTTATCATTGGGGAGAGAAGAGGTTACGGTGTGGCGTTGGCCTAATTCTGTTCGTAGTACATTGAAAGTATGTTCTATTATTCGGCCAGTTGGTTGAGCGGGTAGAATGGCCGCAAGGGGGGTGCGGTATATGGATGATGGCATTGCATAGGGTGGTCCTGTTGCAACAAGAAGTGCGCCCCCATCAGCAACATATCTGGCGACACCATCAAAATAGATCATTGGCAACACATTTATGCGTTTGTATTGGTCAAAAATCACCAGATCGAAGTCTTTTAGTTTTTCAACAAACAATTCGCGTGTGGGGAATGAAATAAGTGCCAATTCATCCAGTGGCGTGGGGTCCATTTTGTGGGGTGGGCGTAAAATCGTAAAATGGACGAGATCAACAGAAGGGTCAGCTTTTAGTAAATCTCTCCAAACGCGGGCACCCGAATGTGGTTCTCCAGTGACAAGCAAAACACGTAATCTGTCTCTGACACCGGAAATATTTGTGGCAGTTCTGTTGTTGGCAAGTGTGAGTTCGCTGGCACCTTCTCCAACTTCTGCAACGATGAGATTGGAGCCACGTCTTGGTATTTCTACATTGATTTTACTGGCTTTTCCTGTGCGCACCGAATGCGTGGCAACACGTTCACCATTCACCGAAATATTGACATCGACGTTGGATGAGTTGGCATCTTCAACGCGAATTGCAAGTTCTGCCATACTGCCAACAATGCCAAAATTAGGGCTGGAGACAATTTCGACGCGGCGGTCTTGCTCTCCTTTTTGACCCACTATGAGAGAGTGGACTGGTCCAAAGGGGAGCGCTTCTTTTGCTGATGTTGGCAAGTCGTGAACTTGCCCGTCGGTTATCAAAATAGAGCCAGCAATGCGTTCACGTGGGGCATCTGATAAAGCAGAGTTTAGAGCTTGATAAATATTCGTCGCTTCACTGGTTTGAGACGTTTCAGTGATGCGTAATTCTATATCTGGCCTTGATTCTAAATCAGTTTTTAGCTTTTCGAAAGCGGCTTTGGCGGTCTGTGACCTTTGACCAAAATTCATGCTTTCTGATTTGTCTAAGACAACGGCTACAATGTCTTTTTGGCCTTCTCGTTGTTCCTTCACCCATAGCGGATTTGAAAGTGCCAAAGTGAGTATTGCAAACCCCAATGCGCGAGTCAGCCATGCGCGACCTCTCAGGAAGACGTACAATACCCAAACGGCTATGGAGACAGCGACAAAACCCCATATCCAGATCCACGGAATGAATGGGTCAAAACCTATGCGTGAAGCCTCTATCATTCTTGCGTGTCCAATCCTTGCTGGTCTCGTTTTCGTCGCATCGAGTCAAAGAATTCGTCGAGGTTTTGTGGGTTTCCTGTTGAAGGACTGGGTATAATTGTGCGTTCTCGTGTGGGTTTACTGTTGGGTTCGTTCGCATTTTCTGCGTCTAGGCGTTCAAGAAGCGCTGGAATGTGAACTTGGTCCTCTTTATAGTTTCCTGTGAGGATGCACATGATGAGATTAATGCCAAAACGATAGGCAATTTCGCGGCGCGACTCTTGTCCATCCATAGAATTTAATGGTCGGTTGTTATCATCAATTGCCCAAGCACCGATCCAATCGGATGCACCGATATAGATACGTGATACTCGATCACCGCCAGAAGATGTGCTCGCGCTGTTTTGTGTTTCTATCCAGACTTGTCCACTTGCGAGCCGGCCGGGGAAACTATTAAGCAAATAGAAGCTGCGTGACAAAACATGTTCATTGGGCGTGGGTTGCAAGGGCGGCACATCCAATCCTTGGATGATATTTTTGAGGCGTGCGCTGACAGCTTGCCCCGGAATGGCATCGCGTGTGTCTATGACAAGAGAGCCGCCATTTCTAAGGTAGGAATTGAGTGCGTCTATTTGATCGGCTGTTAGTGCTGTAGCGTCGCGTTCAGGGGCAAAATATATCATCGGATATAGATCAAGAGCATCTATGCCGAGTTTTACAGAATGGGGCGTTGCGGGTTCCACGGAAGTACGCCGAAAAAGTTCAAGATTTAGCCCTCTTAAACCAGCAGCTAATTGCATGTTTAATGCGGGGTTGTTTGTTTCCACATATGCAAAGCGCATTTGCAATGCAGCTTCTTTTTGTTTTTTTGATATTGGTGCTTTTGGGGCGGCTTCTGTTTGGGCTTGGGAAGGTTGGTCAACAAAGACACTAGCACCCATGAATAGAATGAGAGCGAAACTTGCTGATTTCGAAAACCGTCTAAAACGGCCTGAGATGAGAAGCGCGACAACCAAATCTATAAATAAGAGTCCAAAAGCTGCCATTAAAAACACGCCTCCTAAGCCACGCCGTTTTTGACTGAGTGCTTCATCAAAAACAACAGCATTTGATGCAAGTGACTGTATTTCTTCAGCAGCGAATGCACCTGCATTGATGGCACGGCTTCCTTGCGGTCCTTGATAAAGGCCAGGCGGTGATAGCGGTGAAGGTGTTGTAATGGAAAAAGCTTCCGCAGATAATGGCTCTAGATTTCCTGATGGCAGTTTAAGCTGACCAAAAGCATCAACCAATCTAAAGGGGGCAAGTGTACCAGTTGAAACGGATCGTGTGTTTCTTTTGCCATTTCCAGATGCTGCCGCATGGCGGAGCATGCTAACAAATGCGCCATCATAAGGCAGGTCTGACCATTCCGGTGTGGCGGTAACGTGGAATAAGACAATAAGCCCTTTTCCATAGCTTCTTGCTGTGACCAATGGGGTGCCGTCTGCTAGTTTTGCCCATGTATAAGCTGCGAGTTCGGGACTAGGTTGGGCAAGAACCTGTCGTCTCACAAGAATGGAGTCAGCAGGTGTTTTAATGTCAGCAAAACCCTTTGTTGCGATAAAGGGAGCAATGGATTGAGGCTCTTCCCAAGCTAAGGCACCGCCGAGCGCGCGGGTTGCGGAACGCAATGGGCTTGGCGTTAGGGTATGGCTTTCGGCCGCTGCGAGTTTTGGCCCTGCAAATCGGATAAGAGCGCCGCCTTCTTCTATCCAGTCTTCCAACTCTGTCAGGTGAGGATAGCCGATTAGAGAGCGATCACCCAAAATGATTGCATCGGGTGATCTGGAGAGCATTTGCGATAATTCACCTTCCATCATCTGGGCATGAGGAAAAAGCGCTTTGCGGATATAGTAGAATTCTTCCAACAAAGGCTGATCACTTGGGACTGGGTCTGCTAAAGCAACTGAGGGTGTTGCCGCGCTATCATCCCAAAGCCAGACTTGCCCAGCAGAAGCAGAGCCTAAAACACGAAATCGCGCTATTTGATTGAGAATTGCCGAGGGAATAGAAAACTCTGCGACGGCCTGAGTGGTATTGGGAGTAAAAGTTGCAATAGCGCTGGCTAGACTAAGCCCAGATTCACTTTCGGCAATGACACGCGCTTCAATAGCGGTTTCACTAGCGAGTCTTTTCAAATAGACATTGGCACCATTGGAAGAGGTTTCAGCATTTGTGATTGCATAGGCGGAACGCGGCGCGAATTTATAAATCTCGACTGCTCTGGATTTTTCCAAATAGGAATTAAATGTCTGACTTCCATTATGTTCTAAACCATCACTTAGCCATATGATTTTAGAGGGGTTTAGGGGCGATTTTTCAATGCGATCAAGCAATGCGTTGTGATCGGGATTCCATGGAGCTGGCTTTTCAATTTGAAGGCGTTTTCTCACTTCATCTACACCAAGAGCTTGGTTTATGTCTGACGTGAGCGTTGAAGGGGCTGTGAAGGCAAGGTGGATGGAGCCACCATTGTCAGAAATTGCATCTGATGCGGAAAGTATTGTTTGTTTAATGTCATTCCAGTGTTCAGTGCTCGCCCAGCCATTATCAACAACAATCAATGCTGATTGCATGTTTTGTGTATTGCTTTGAGGCGATTGCAATAAGGGCTGAGAGAAGCCGATAATAGCAAGTGCGGCGGCGGCAAAGCGAAGTGCTAGAATCCACCATGGGGTTTTAGCAGGGGTTTCTTCAATTTGGTCGACATCATCTAGCAGGCTGAGTGAGGGTAAAGTCACACGCTTTGGCTCGGGCGGGGTTGCACGTAGCAACCACAGGATAACCGGCAAGGCCAGCAAGCCAAGCAGTGCCAAAGGTTGAGCAAAGAAAACTGAGCCTAAATTCATGCCGGTTTTTTTCCGTCTTGTCGTGTCATTTCAAGCCAGTTTGAGATTTGCATAAATACAGGTGCGGCTGGTTCGTCGCTTTGGTGGAAAACAATATTCCATCCCACGCTATGAGCGAGCGCTTGCATGTCATCGCGGCGTTGTTGGAATCTCTTCAAATATTCTTCTTTAAGATTTTCAGCGCGTCCGATTAATCGGTCTTTTTTTGCGGATGGATTAAAAAATCTTATCCGCCCCTCATAAGGGTAGCTGGCTTCGATGGGATCGTAGACCATGAGCAGAGTGCCGTTACGATTTTTATGAGCAAGTTCTTTTATCCATGCACTTAATCTTTCCATCGGGCGATAAAAATCAGACGCTAAAACCAATGTGGCAGGGTTTTTATTTGATACGGGAAGGGAGGTTTCCGCCGGAGTTTGCCACAAATCTTGAGCCATTGATAAAGCAGCTTTGCCGCCTGAACTTGGCGCTCTGGGGCCGCCAAGTGCGCCGCAGCGGTCGCCAGATTTGGCAATGGAGCTGCCAAGCGCCATTAAAATTGAAAGCGCGCGGCCTGCTTTTGTGGAAACGTCTTCGCTGCCGCGCCAGTCAAATCCATCTGATGGATCACACCAGAAAAGGAATGTGCGCGTTGTTTCCATTTCTGTTTCACGGACAAAAAGCTGATCGCCGCGAGAGGATTTTCTCCAGTCCACCCGAGACGCGCTGTCTTCTGCATTATAACCGCGATACTGCCAGAAGTTTTCACCTTGTCCGGTTTTGCGTCGACCAGCACTACCTTGGTGGGCAGCAGAGGCGGGGCCCGCTTTGGCATGCAAACGTGGATGCTCCTTTGAAAGAAGGTTTGCGTCCGGTATTATCTGGTTTAGCGGCGTTTTCATATGGAAACTAGGATGCTTTTCTCGCCAGATCCGCGATCAATTCTGATAGTGTTTCACCTTGCCCTGTAGGATCATAATTAAGTGACATTCTATGCGCGAGTGCTGGTTCAGCAAGGGCTTCAACATCGTCAATAGAAGGTGCAAACCGACCGCGCAAAAGTGCACGCGCGCGCGTTGTTAGCATGAGAGCTTGCCCGGCTCTTGGGGATGGGCCCCATTCTACACGGGTTTTGATGCGTGGATCGTCACTTTGTTCGGGTCTGGCTGATCGTGTGAGTTCTAGGATAGAATTTACAACTTTTTCTGGCACAGGCATATTGCGAACCAAATGCTGGATCATCAATAATTTTTCTGCAGTGAGCGCTGGATTGACGCTTTTCTCTGCACCGCTTGTTGTGTCGATGAGAATACGGCGCTCGGTTTCAGCGTCAGGATAATTAACGTCAATTTTCAGAAGAAAACGGTCTAATTGTGCTTCAGGCAATGGATATGTGCCTTCCTGCTCTACAGGGTTTTGCGTTGCTAAAACATGGAAAGGCGCGGGAAGGTCGTGATTGACACCTGCAATTGTCACTTGATGCTCTTGCATAGCTTGTAAAAGAGCAGATTGGGTGCGCGGGCTTGCGCGGTTTATCTCATCTGCCATCAATAGGCTGGTGAAAATCGGGCCTTTGATAAAGCGGAAGGAGCGATTGCCTGAAGGTGATTCGTCTAAAACTTCTGATCCGAGAATATCTGAAGGCATCAAATCTGGTGTAAATTGAACGCGGCCTGAATCAATTCCCAGTGCTGTTGCTGTGGCTTCGACAAGGCGTGTCTTGGCTAGCCCCGGCGCACCGACCAGAAGAGCGTGTCCCCCCGATAAAACAGCGCTAAGTACCAGTTCTACGACGTGTTCTTGACCAAACACAGCTTTACCAATTTCTGTTTTGACGTCACCAAGTGCCGCAATGACTGCATCTGTGTTTGCGAATAGATTTGATTGTGTTTCTGTCATGACGTGGTCTTCATTTAAACTCAAAAGGATGTTGTACCTGTTATAGTCGGGCAAAACCAAGGCGGAGAAGGTCTCTATGCGTAAAACAGAAGAAGAAAAATCAAAAGAGACAGTTTCAGATCCTTTGCAAGCTGTTCTAGATGCATTGAAAACACAAGCGGGCGAAGATGGAAAACGCGCTTTGCCGCCAGTGCATTTGTGGAATCCTGAGCATTGCGGAGATATCGGGATGGAAATTCGCAAGGATGGCAGCTGGTGGCATGATGGCGGCATTATTGGCCGTCAGAAAATTGTTAGGTTGTTTTCTACGATTCTCCGAAAGGATGATGACGGTATTTATCTTGTGACCCCCCATGAAAAAGTCATTGTTCACGTAGAAGATGCACCCTTCATAGCTGTTCGCATTGATCGAAAGATGATTGAAGGCGAACAAAATCTGGTCGTAACGACGAATGTTGGTGATATTTTTGTGATTGATGCAAACCATCCCTTGCGTGTGAGTATGGATGCTGAAACAGGTGAGCCGTCACCTTATGTTGAGGTAAGACATGGACTTGAGGCCAAGGTTGCCAGAGCCCCGTTTTATGAATTGGTTGAATGGTCAGAACCCCTCGATGATGCAGCTAATATTATTGGCGTGAAATCGGCGGGAGAGATTTTTGAATTGGGATCGGTTAAATCTGAATGAGTTTTGTAGACAAAGAAGATTTTCTTCGACGCGCAAGAGCCAATTTGGCAGACCCGTATGAGGAAATGAAAGCCAATCTGGAACCTTTAGATCAAATTGAACCATTTGTGCCTGGAGATGGTAGCGGACTTCCTATTCGCAAATTGCGACCTGCTGCTGTTTTGTTTGGCTTGATTGATCGCGGCGATGATTTTGGTGTTGTATTCACTCAGCGCCCTAAAACAATGAAAGCACATGCGGGGCAGATAGCATTGCCCGGTGGTAAACTTGAACCCAATGAAAGCTTTACTGAGGCTGCTGTGCGAGAAGCCGAAGAAGAGATTGGCGTTGCAAGAGATAGTGTTGAACTTATCGGTCAGGCAGAACCATATAGAACCCTTTCAGGGTTTTGCGTGTCCCTTACTGTGGGTGTGTTCCCACCTGAATTTGAGCCTGTGCCAGACCCACATGAGGTGGATGAAGTTTTCGAGACGCCATTGTCCTTTCTGATGTCGCCTGAAAATCATCAAGAACATGTCAAAGAATGGGGCGGTGAATGGCGGCGCTATTACGCCATGCCTCACAATGGGCGATTTATCTGGGGTGTGACAGCGGGAATGATCAAATCCCTTTATGATTGTCTTTACGACTCGCCTTGAATTGGGCCACTATTTAAACAAATACACTGTTTTAAGATTAGCATGCGCCTTGTAAGGTTTTTATGCTGTAAGACATTGAATTGTCGAAAGATGGGAAGAGTTGGATGACACGCCGTATATTGATTGAATTTGCGCTTTTCTCGATACCGTTTTTGATTTTCTTTATGTATCGTGCTGCTTCAACAAATATGAGTGTAAAAGATCGTTGGCCTTTATTGTGGCTGGTGATTGCCGGCGGCGTTTTGGCTGGCGGCGGCTTGTTTATTAAGGCAATGTTGTACCCCTCAGATAAAGGCTTGTGTTTTCAAGCTGCCAGATATGAAAATCGTGTGTTTATTCCGGCCAAGAAAGTGCCTTGTGACCAAGTTGTTCACCCCACGGATCGGGATTTAATTCCAGGTACGGATGCGGATGGAACTGAGAGAGTGCATTCAGGATCGACGGCACGAAAATTGCCTACTGTTATGGAACCAACCAAAGGGGTTTCTGAAGAGACAGACGAAGATGGCAATTGATTTATTGAACAGACTTCCTGTTCAGCCATGGATGCAGGCTGATGGTGCGCGTCGGGTGATGCGTGCATTAAATGCTGGGGCACCCGATAGTGCACGTTTTGTAGGTGGTTGTGTACGAAATGCGCTGTTAGGCCAACCTGTTGCTGATATAGATATAGCAACGAAATGGGAACCAGATGAGGTCACACGCCGGCTGTTAAAAGCAAATGTTGCTGTGCATCCAACTGGCATTGAGCATGGTACAGTCACAGCTGTTGCAAATAATCAGCCCTATGAAATTACAACCCTTCGCCGCGATGTGTCTACGGATGGACGCCATGCGACAGTCGCTTTTACAACAGACTGGACAGAAGATGCCAAGCGCCGTGATTTCCATGTGAATGCGCTCTATTGCGATTTGATGGGAGACCTGATTGATCCAACAGGGCGAGGCATATCGGATTTGCGAGAGCAGAAGATCGCTTTTATCGGTGATGCGGATACTCGCCTTAAAGAGGATTATTTGCGTATATTACGCTTTTTTCGCTTCAACGCATGGTATGGTTCGGGACAGCTAGATGTTGAAGGTTTGAGTGCGTGTTTACGACATCGTGCGGGCCTTGAAACAATCTCGGTTGAACGTATTTGGAGCGAATTAAAAAAAATACTAGCTGCGCGTGATCCGCGAGTTGTTTTGGAAGCGATGTCTCAAACGGGCGTGTTGCAGTTTGTTTTATCAGAAGCGATTGGGCTTGATCTTTTTAATGCATTGGTTGGCCTTGAGCTGGAAGAGCATTTGGCACCAGATCCTTATCTAAGACTGTTATCGCTCTATCCAAAGGATATAGATGTCATATCAGCAGATGTGAAACGTCTGAAAATGTCCAATTATGAAAAGAAACGTTTACTTGCGACGGCTTCAGATACAACTGATTTTTCAAAAGAATTTTCTGCAAAAGCATTTCGCCGCGCTATTTATAAAACGGGTAAGGATGTATTTAAGGCACGTGCCCGCCTTGCATGGGCTGTGCGAGGCCGAGAAGCCAATCACCGCTATTGGCGCGTCTTAACGCAATCTGCAGAAAAATATGAACGTCCGGTTTTTCCAATCAGTGGTGAGCACATTATTGCTGTGGGAGTTCCAGAAGGAAAGCCTGTTGGAGAGGTGCTGCAACGTGCCGAACAATGGTGGATAGATGAAGATTTCCCATCGGATGTGGCGCTTATCGCGCGGCACATGCGTTTAATCGCAGAAGATGTTAAACTTAGAGAAGGCGCTGGGTCGATCGACGACTAAAGCTAAAAGTCTGGATTGTCGAAAAGTCCGGTCCAGCGGGCGCCTTTTTGTAGGCCAAAAATGCCTCCAAGTATGGCCGATCCACCAATGCACATAAATGCAATCGCTTTTGCTATGACTTGGTGGTTTGCTTCCATCTCAAGCAATTGTTCATTCAGCCCGCCATAGATAATGACGCCCAGCACAAGCCCAACCATGCCCATGAAAAAAGACACGACGAATGTGGCTAATGCTTTGAGCAGCGTAAACAAATGCAATGACTCCAGACGGTGAAACTAAAAACGCGCAAAGGCTCGACTTCTAATCTCTTCATGATGAAGGAATACTGATCAGAAGCCAAGCCTATTGCTGCTTAGCTTACGGCCATTTAACAACGGGTGGCATTGAGGAGAGGATGGATTTTACATTTCCGCCTGTTTTTAGACCAAATGTTGTCCCGCGATCATAGAGCAGGTTAAATTCAACATATCTGCCACGTTGGATAAGTTGGGCGTCGCGGTCAGCCTCGTTCCAGCTCTGATTCATACGGTTTCGAACAATTGTTGGATAGATAGCTGCGAAAGCTTCACCAACGTCTTTAGTGAATGCCAGATCAGCGTCCCAATTGCCTGTGTCATGACGGTCATAGAAAATGCCGCCTGTTCCGCGTGGTTCTTCGCGGTGAGGCAGATAAAAATATTCGTCGCACCAATCTTTAAAACGGACATAATCTGCGCCTTCATGGGCATCACAGGCCGCTTTCATTGCCGCATGAAAAGCGATTGCATCGGGGTTATCTTGATGACGCTGCGCTTCCATTAGAGGTGTGAGGTCTGCGCCGCCGCCAAACCATGATTTTGATGTGCAGATCATGCGTGTGTTCATGTGCACGGCTGGAACATGTGGATTATGCATATGCGCAATCAGAGAGATTCCAGACGCCCAGAATTTCCCATCATTTTCTTCTGCGCCTGGGATTTGTTTGCGGAATTCTTCTGAAAATTCACCATAAACGGTAGATGTATGCACACCAACTTTTTCAAACAATCGCCCTTTCATAATGGCCATATTGCCGCCACCAAGGTCTTCACCATCCTGACCGCGCTTCCAAGGCGTGATTTCAAATTTGCCGGCTATTCCCTTGTAAAGCGGCGGCGAGGCCTGTTCTTCAAGCTGTTCAAAACGCGCAATAATATCGCTTTGAAGGTTTTCAAACCAAGCTTTTGCTACAGATTTGCGGCTTTCCATTTGTTCGGGAGAAATGTCTGACATGGCGACGGCCTTCTGGTGGAGTAAGTATTTCACAGGTTTGATGTCAATGGCTCGACTTTTGATGCTTGGGAAGGAAAAGCGTTAGCATTCCTTGGTTTTTTGTCTAAGACAGGCACAAGCATTTAAAAGTGTAAGGTCATGGCATGTTAAAAATATTCGTTCGGTTCATCTTTTTCGTATCCGCTGGGACTTTGCTAGTTGGGTGTAATCAGCAAAAACCAACAGCAATAGAAAAAGCCTGTATTAGCGAAGGAAGCAAAGTGGCTGAATGTCGCTGCATGGGAGATGCTTTGAAAAGCGAGCTGCCAACAGCGCTTTTTGATGCGTTGGAGACTGAAGCGGCCAATAATGGGGCGATGGGTCTAGCAAAAGCGATGTTGGCATTGTCTGAGCAAGATCGTTACAGCGTGGGCAATATCATCGTGGAAGCATGTGGCCCTGATGGCGGGAGTGATGCGCCGCCAGTTTCAGAGACAACGACGAATGAAATGGTCGAACAGCCTGAAATATTGAGTGCTGATGCTGCCATGAGTAAGGCGTGTCAAATTGATGGGAACACGCCGAAAATGTGTGATTGCTGGGCAGATTATGTGAAAGAAAATGTGTCTTCTGAAACGTATAAAATCCTTGCCGGCGGTGCTGTTGATGGCGGAAATGAGGGGCTGTCACTGGGCGTTCAGGCATTTAATGAGCAAGAACAAATGGCGGTTGGTTTGACGATGATGGAGGCGCAACAAATTTGCGTCAAAGCGGAATGAGATTTTCTATATTGCTGTGGAAAAGTCATACTAAATAAGGTGTTAGTGAATACATAACCCCTTTTTATTTACTTTTGAGAAAGAGTAAGCCTTTTACACATCACAAAACAGTCGATCGAAATGTAAAATATCTTTGTGTTGAAGTCTTTAGGCTGATGTATGAGATGGAAGAGGGGTAGTTATGAAATCTAAAATCGTACTTTTATGTGCTGCTGTAACCTTGGTTGCGTGTAATAGCGAGCCGAAACTGGACTTATCGGGCATTCAAAATTCTTGTGAAGACGAAACAAAGGGCGAGGTAGATTGCGCTTGTATCGTTGAGTATGTTGAAGAAAATTTAGACGCTGAATTGCTGGCACCATTGGCTCAAGGTGCAATTGAAGATGGCGAAGATGGACTTGAGCGCGTTTCGGATGCATTCTCAAAAGAGAATAAAAAGATGTCACGCCGTGTATTCAAAGATGGTTTAGAGGCCTGTCAGTAGAACAAATTGCCTCAAATCTGAACAAAAGGCATTTACTCGGGCGCTTAGTTTCTCTCGATATTTTGCTGAATAATGAGAGAGAAAAATGAGAAAAATCTTAGTGTTATCCTTGTCCGCACTGGCTTTGTCTGCATGTGGCGGTGGCGGCGGTAAATCTGCTATCGTGAATGCCTGTGTCGAAGAAGGTGAAGACAAGGCAATGTGTAGCTGCGTGGCAGATGCGCTGGAGGAAGGAACTGACGAGGAGACCTTCGCTCTGATTGCCAAAGGTGCCAAAGGCGGAGATGTTGAAGCGTCTATGGAAGAGCTTCCGTTGGATAAAAAAATGAGCCTTGCTATGGTTATGATGGGCGCAGCAACGACATGCGCTAAATAAACAAAACCATTTGTTGCAAATTAGAAAGCCAGTTCGATGATGAGATCGAACTGGCTTTTTGTTATCTTGGTAAGCCGCCTGTTTGCCGTAATGCTTCATGTAGAGCGATTGCAGCGCTAACAGACACATTTAGAGAGCGTGCTTCGGGATTCAATGGAATGACGCACCTGATTTGAGCCGAATCATGCACCTCGTCGGGGACACCTGCGCTTTCTCGACCGAATAAAAGTGTGTCCCCTGATTCGAATTTAGTCTCTAAAAGCGGTGTTGCACCTTTTGTTGTGAATAAAACTAAGCGACCTTTTTTTCGGTCGGGAGAATTTTTAAAACTGGTCCAGCTATCATGCTGTTCAACGTCCACCATAGGCCCATAATCCATTGCAGAACGGCGTAAAGCCTTGGCAGTAAGGGGGAAACCGCAAGGGCCGATGATATCGACTTTGGTTGAGAAACAGGCTGCAATTCGGAAATTAGATCCAAGATTTTGCGGAATATCAGGTTGATAGAATGCGATCTGCACTGTAGGTGCTTCTCCTAATTAGGTTTCTGGGGCTGTTGCGACATTGCGTCACCATGCGCTTTTTCGTAGCTATCTATAGAAGTTTCTGCAATAACTCCAATTGCGCTAGGGGTCTGTCCGTTGTCTGACGCACACACATCAAATATCGAAGAAGACGGTGAAACTCGCCGTGACTTTATTCACATTGCCGCTGGTGCGGCATTCGCCGGTGGTGCCGCCGCCGTTGCATGGCCTTTTGTCATGCAGCTGGGGCCAGCCGCTGATACTCGAGCTGCATCAAGTGCAGAAGTCGATACATCCAAAATTCCATTGGGCGGTGAGATCCGTGTGTTGATTGGTGGTAAGCCTTTCTTCGTACGTCACCGCACGGAAGCTGAGATCGCTGCCGCTGAAGCTGTGAATCTTTCCAAGCTTCCTGATCCGCAAACGGATGATGAGCGTTTGGTGCCAATGATGAATGGTGAGCTTAACCGCGCTATTCTGGTAACATCTGGTGCATGTACGCACCTTGGATGTGTGCCTGTTGGGCCAGCTCAAGGTAATACAGGTGATTTTGGCGGATGGTACTGCCCATGTCACGGATCGCACTACGACACATCAGGACGTATTCGTAAGGGACCGGCACCGAAAAACTTGCCAGTGCCAACATACGCATATCTTTCTGACTCTCTCATCAAAATTTCGTTGTAAGGGGATCTTCGCATGAGTGGACCGTCTACATACGAACCAAAAACCGGCTTTGAAAAATGGCTCGATACGCGCCTGCCGATTATTAGGTTTGCAAACGACACGGCGATTGATTTTCCAACGCCGAAAAACCTGAACTACTGGTGGACTTTCGGGGGTATCCTCGCAATCTGTCTCGTTATTCAGATCGTAACAGGTATCGTTCTGGCCATGCACTATGTGCCGGACACGTCAAAAGCTTTTGCTTCTGTTGAGCGCATCATGCGTGATGTCGAATTTGGTTGGCTGGTGCGTTATATACACGCAAACGGTGCGTCCATGTTCTTCCTTGCTGTGTATATCCACATGTTCCGGGGTCTATATTACGGATCATACAAAGCACCGCGTGAGGTTCTTTGGATTTTGGGTGTTGTGATCTATCTGATCATGATGGGAACAGCTTTCCTAGGTTATGTTCTACCTTGGGGTCAGATGTCCTACCACGGTGCGAGCGTGATCACGTCACTCATCGGTGCTATTCCATTGGTTGGGGACACAGTGAAGACCTTCCTGCAAGGTGGACCAGCTATTGGTGATCCAACGCTGAACCGTTTCTTCTCGCTTCACTATCTATTGCCATTTGTTATCTTTGGTATCGTTGTGTTGCACGTTTGGGCGCTGCACGTTCCAGGGAATAACAACCCAACAGGTGTGTCCGTTAAGGACGTGAAAAAGGATACTGTTCCTTTCCACCCTTACTACACAGTGAAAGATGGGTTCGCGATCCTCGTTTTCTTGATGATCTTTGCATATTTCGTGTTCTACGCACCAAATGCTCTTGGTCACACAGATAACTATATCGAAGCCAACCCGCTACAAACACCTGCACACATTGTGCCTGAGTGGTATTTGCTACCATTCTACGCAATCCTGCGTGCGATCACGTTTGATATTGGTCCAATTGACGCAAAATTGGCTGGTGTGATCGCTATGTTTGGTGCGATTGCTATCTTGTTCGTTGTGCCTTGGCTCGACACATCAAAAGTGCGCTCAATGCGTTACCGTCCTTTGGCAAAACAATTCTTCATTCTGTTTGTTTTGTGTGGAATTGGTCTTGGTTTCGCTGGTGCAAACAACCCGGATGATCTGCTTTTCAAATTCCGTGAAGACCAATTAGTTGTGGCCTACACAGATGAAGCAGGTGAAGCGGTGAAGTCTAAAGGCTTTGATGATTATCACGACGCTGAACACTTCATGCAAGAATTGCCTGAAGCGGCTAAACCGGGTCTTGAGATTTCTAAAGCTGGTTTCAAATGGCTTTGGGCAGCTCAACTTATGGGCTTATACTATTTCGCTTACTTCCTCGTTATCCTACCGATCCTTGGTGTGAAAGAAAAACCAAAACCGCGTCCAGCATCTATTGCTGACAGCGTACTTGGTCACAAAAAGGCTTCGAGTGGTGGTACGCCAATCCCAGGTGGGGCAAATGCTTCACCAGCGCGTGACGACGCTTAAGGAGATTTGACATAATGCGTATTTTCAAACTCCTCGCTATTGCAGCAACATCAGTTGGTCTCGTGGCATCTGCCCATGCGGCTGGCGATGTGAAACACCCTCACGCGCCTGAAGGTGGATGGTCGTTCGAAGGCTCTTTTGGTCAATTTGATCAAGGACAGCTTCAGCGTGGTTACAAAGTATACAGAGAAGTCTGTTCTGCTTGTCACTCAATGGATCTGATGCGTTTTCGTAATTTGGGACAAAAAGGCGGACCATTCTATGATCCTGCTTACCCAAACCCGAATGATAACCCTATTGTGAAGCAGCTGGCTGCTGATGCAATGGAAGTTGACATCATCAATCAGGAAGATGGTTCAGACGATGTGCGTACGCGTATGACATCTGATCCATTCCCAAATCCATATGCGAATAAAGCACAAGGTCGCTACGCCAATAATGGTGCACTTCCGCCTGACTTTTCTGTGATCACAAAAGCCCGTCATGGCGGCGCTTCATATGTGTATTCATTGTTGACTGGTTACCCATCTGAAAAAGACATGGCGACCAAATATGCAGGTCTAACTGTTCCAGATGGTCAGCACTATAACCCGTATTTCCCGGGTGATGCGACACCGCACTGGTCTGGTGACCCGCGTCCTCGTCATGATGATGGGGACCACGGCAAGACAATGCTACCTCCGGGTGGTTTCCTTGCTATGGCACCTCCGCTTGGCGATGAAATGATTGAATATGATGACGGAACACCCGCCACTGTTCACCAAATGGCTGAAGATGTTTCTGCATTCCTCGCATGGGCTGGTGAGCCTAAAGCTGAGACACGTAAGAAACTTGGCTTTAGCGTCATGATCTATCTCTTGATCCTGACTGTGCTTGTATACCTATCGTACAAACAAATCTGGCGGAATGTAGAGCACTAAGCTCCCGTTTGGTTTTTAAGAATTTAAAAGGCCGTAGTGATTGTTCGCTGCGGCCTTTTTTAATTTTTGTTGATGGTTTGAATTTGTGGGTTGTATGAATGTTAAAACAGCTGACAATAAATGTACTTTAGCAGTGGAGATTGCCCAGATGACGAACTGGATATTAGGTGTAATTGGAGGTTCGGGCCTTTACGAGATCGATGGCGTTGAAAATGGGCGTTGGGAAAGTGTTTCATCTCCTTGGGGGCAACCGTCTGATCAAGTATATCGAGGTACACTCTCAGGCATTGAAGTCGTGTTTTTGCCACGTCATGGCCGCGGGCATTCGATTTCCCCCTCACACCTAAATTATCGTGCGAATATTGATATTCTCAAACGCTGTGGCGTGACAGATATTCTATCGCTCTCGGCTGTTGGGTCTTTGCGTGAGGATTATAAGCCTGGTGATTTTGTGATGGTCGATCAATTTATTGACCGCACTTTCGCGCGCGAAAAAAGCTTCTTTGGACAAGGTGTGGTGGCGCACGTCTCTATGGCACATCCCGTTTGTGAGAGATTAGCCCATATGGCAGCGGATGCCGCGGATGCGCTGGATGTTAAAGTGCATCGCGGCGGCACATATATTGTGATGGAAGGTCCACAATTTTCGTCGTTGGCGGAATCTAAATTATATCGCCAATGGGGATGTGATGTGATTGGCATGACAAATATGCCCGAGGCCAAACTCGCACGTGAAGCTGAAATGTCTTACGCCACACTTGCTATGGTGACAGATTATGATTGCTGGCATGAAGAAGAAGATAATGTGTCTGTAACCAATGTGTTGGAAGTGCTCAAAGGCAATGCAGATCTTGCACGGATGACAGTCAAAAATCTAGTTAAGATGATGGCAAAGGTTAAGCGTGAACCAACAACGCAAGGCATTGAAACAGGTTTGGATTTCGCATTGATTACACCGCCTTCAGCGCGTGATCCACAAGCCCTGAAAAAACTTGATGCTGTCGCCGGAAGAGTTTTGAAATGAACGTGAAACTATATATCGGAAACAAGAATTATTCGTCATGGTCATTGCGTCCTTGGCTGTGCTTGAAAAAGGCGGGGATTGCATTTGAGGAAGAGATTATTCCGCTGGATGTTCCCGGCTTCAAAGAAAAAATATTGTCTGTCTCAAGTGCCGGCACTGTGCCTATTCTGGTCGTTGATGGTGTGGTGATTACTGAAAGCCTTGCGATAGCAGAATGGGCGGCAGAGCAAGATCCATCTCTATGGCCCAAAGATGCGCTTACTCGTGCTGAGGCGCGCGCAGCGGCAAGTTTAATGCATGCAGGATTTTCAAGTCTGCGCGAATACTGCCCGATGAATATCAGAGCTAAATCTTCTGCGGCTGCCAATGTCGCTGCTTTAGCAGATGCCCGAAAAATTGATGCCTTTTGGACCGGATGGCTAAACAAGTATGCAAGGGATGAGAAGCCATTCTTATTTGGTGAATGGTCTATCGCAGATGCTTTCTATGCGCCTGTGGTTGCGCGATTTGAGACTTATCATCTGCCAAGGTCACCACTTGCCCAGAAATATATAAATGCGATGAAAGCTGAAGAAGCTTTTTCGGCATGGTCGGTTGCAGCCCAAGCAGAATCTTGGAGTATAGAAGAGACTGACAAGTATTTGTCATAGCTTTGTGGCAAATATTTATTGCTTGGGGAGTGGGAATGGATGGCTTTTGATCGCGTTCGATTTGAAATAGGTACGCGTGAGCTTATTCCTATGGAGGAAGCCGATGCCTATGAAATTGCTGCTTTTCATGAACGCAATCGACCACGCTTTGCCCCATATTCGCCATTGCGGACAGAATTTTTCTTTACACCAGAATATTGGATCAAAGCGAAGTCGCGTTCCAGAAGAGAACGCAAAAATGAAACTGCGCTAAGATGGATGCTGGTCGATAGTGAAGGCGTGTTTGCCCAGGTGAGTTTAGATCAAATCACTAAGGGTGTCATACAGGCTGCTGCATTAGGGTATGTGCTTGATGCATCATTGGAGCGCCAAGGCATTATGACTCAATGCTTATCCAAAGTTATAAATCATGCATTTGAAAAGCTTTATCTGCATCGTGTTATCGCGAATCATGTACCAGAAAACGAGAAATCTGCGGCTGTGCTAGCGCGCCTCGGATTTGAGAAAGAAGGATATGCCAAATCCTATCTGCAACTAAACGGCGTTTGGCGTGATCATGTGCTCAATGCATTGATCAATCCAGCGCAATTATAAAAACCTATCTTGCCAGAGGTGATCTTATGGATCTGAAAAGCTTTATTCGAACTATTCCTGATTACCCTAAAGCTGGGATCATGTTTCGCGATGTAACGACCTTGATGGGGCACCCTCAAGCTTTCCGCCGCGCTGTGGATGAATTGGTGCAACCCTTTGCTGGGCTGAAGATAGATAAAGTTGCGGGTATAGAAGCGCGTGGATTTATATTGGGAGGTGCATGTGCACACCAGCTTTCTGCTGGTTTTGTACCGCTTCGCAAAAAGGGAAAATTACCTTATAAGTCTATCTCTCAATCTTATGAGCTGGAATATGGAATTGATGAACTTGAAATGCATGAAGATGCGGTTGCCCCAGGTGAAAGTATTCTTGTTGTAGATGATCTGATCGCGACAGGCGGGACGGCTGAAGCGGGCATCAAATTGTTGCAAAAAGGTGGTGCGATTGTCGAAGCTGCTATTTTTCTTGTCGACCTACCAGAATTGGGTGGAACGCAAAAAATAGAGGCTTTAGGTGTTCCAACTGTATCTCTTATGCGTTTTGATGGACATTAAACAGCTTTTGCGAAGGATTCAGAAAGGATTCCTGCGCCATAAAGCATGAGATTAGTATTAGCCCCATTGACCCGGCGGCCAATGCACCACACTTAAGGTGTTAGAATTTTTTTCCCGAACGCTCTGGGAGCACTATACGAACATGACTATTCGACTGGACGACGACACAAAAGAAAAGCCACTAGGCGAGCCAAATGCGTTTCTTGAAGAAGCGCTCTTTAAGGCTCGTACAATATTGTTAACCGGCGGCATTGATGACAATCAAGCACGCCGTGTATGTGAACGCCTCTTGGCATTATCATCTGAAAGCGCAGACCCTATTTTGTTGGTTCTGTCTTCTCCCGGTGGACATGTTGAGTCTGGCGATATGATTCACGACATGATCAAATTTGTACCTGCACCTGTAAAAGTGCTGGGAACAGGTTGGGTGGCTTCTGCTGGTGCATTGATTTATGCAGCAGCCCAAAAAGAAAACCGCTTTGCTTCACCGAACACACGCTTCTTGCTTCATGAACCACGCGGCGGTGTTGGCGGACAAGCGTCTGATGTTGAAATCCAAGCGCGTGAAATTATCAAAATGCGTGAGCGTCTCAACAATATTTTTGCTGAAGCCACAGGCAAGCCACTGAAGAAAATCCAAGAAGACACAGACCGTGATTTCTGGATGAGTGCTGAAGAAGCTGTCAAATATGGTCTTGTTGGCAAGATCGTGACATCACAAAAAGAAATCATGGGCTAGGGCTCAACATTTCACCACACACTTTGGTGAGTAAAGTCAAAAGGCTAATTTTAGCCATAAAAGCCACGCAATGATGTTTGTTGCGTGGCTTTTTCTTTTTTCATCTCTGCTGCTCGTCAATTTGTTGTCAGATACAAAAGGCGGGTTGGCCTTTTTGCGGCATCGGTGATCACCAATGGTGTGGTGTTGATGTTCGCAGTTTGGATGACGGAAAGTGAAAATAAGCAGACTGCACCTCTTCCAATTAATACCGCAATTGATTTTATTGAAATTGAATTGGCCGAAGACACGCTTCAAACTGAAGAAAAAATTTTAGAACCCAAGCTGGACGTGAAACCACGCGCGCGCTTGCAAGAAGCGCCTTTGACGCCTGAACTTGCGCAGGACAATCCAGAAGCGGCTGCAAAACCGTTAGAGGCAGTCTCAGAAAAGGTTGTAATCCCAGACCCAGATCCACCATTAAATGCAGAAGAATCCGACGCTAAGCGCAGACAGACTGAGGGTGCATCTGAAAAATGGCAAGTCGATAGAGCGGGACTGACATTAGAGGAACAGGCGACTGGCATTTTTATACCAAGAACACCGGCTGGAAGTGGTTTAGACGGTGATCTCGCATTTGTTCGGCGCGCGCTTGGGTATGCAGCTTGCCTCGATATCGAAACTGCAAGAAAAGCAGGAAGCGCCTGTGCTGAATTGGGTGCAATTGCACGATATATGGCGGAACCAGATATTCGTGCACGTATAAATTCTGAGAATGCCGCAAAGTTTTCAGCTGCTGGTGATCTCCCTTTTGTAAAGCGTGAAAGCTTTGATCTATTCAAAGGGCCTTTGCCTGAAGTATTGTCTGGTTCTATGCGAGGGGGCGGTGTTGGGGAAGGCGGTCTGCCTGACCCTCACCCGCATGCATATGACGAGGTCACGCGCCCATAATGCATGTTGATCCATAAACATGATGATGGGGCTTGGAATAAGAGCGCGAGAGGCGTACAGCTGCTTGCTACACTTAGTCCAAACTCGTGGGTTCTTAGATTGAATTATCGTCATGCATTTCACGTTGGCAATTTTGCTGACATCCTTAAACACCTTGTGCTGGTCCTTTGTATCGAGAGCTTGAAGAAGAAAGACAAACCCTTTCGCTATATCGATACACATGCAGGTATAGGTCTATATGATCTAACGGGTGATGAGGCACGCCGCAGTCCTGAATGGCAAGAAGGTATTGGCCGTATTTGGGCTGCACATAAAGCGGGAAACATTCCCGAAGATGTTGCGGCAATCTTGAAACCTTATTTGGATGCTGTTTCCGAGATTAATTATGATGGCGATTTAGAGAGCTATCCGGGGTCTCCTGATCTGGCGGCTACATTGATGCGTGAACAGGATAGCTTGCGCCTGACTGAATTGCATCCAGCTGACAAAGAGACGCTAACGGATCATTTTTTCCGCGATAAACGCGTGAAGATTGAAAACCGCAATGGCTATGAAGCGCTTAAGGCGTATTTGCCGCCACCAGAGCGTCGCGGTGTTGTTCTGGTAGATCCTCCATTTGAGCATCGCGATGAGCTAGCGCATATGGCTAAAGGCGCTATGGGCGGTATTTCTCGCTGGCCGACAGGAACATATATTTTCTGGCGTCCGCTTAAGGATATGGAAAACACCCAAAAATTTGATGATGGCCTCGCAGAGTGGTTGCTTGATGATATGGAGTTTTCTCACGAGAAAATTCTGCTTGCAGATTTATGGGTAAAAGAAATCGTAGAGCCTGGGCCTTTGTGTGGAGCAGGTGTTGTTGTCGTTAATCCGCCTTACGGCATGCAGGACGCGCTATTGACGGTTTTGCCGTGGCTAACAGAGCTGTTGCAACAAGATGAGGGTGCAGGTTGGCGTATTAATGCACCTGAGGCAGAACCTGGTCTTGAAGAGCAAATTGATGTCGAAATAGAGAATGTGCCGACATTTGATCCAGATGACGGCAATATTGAACTTAGTGAAGAAGATCTTGCAGAGCTTGGCCTGAATAAGAACGACATTTAGAAAATGATGAAAGGCTGGTGCTGTGGTGCTCCAGCCTTTTCTTTGTTGTGCTTTTACATTTCATTGCGTTGAAAAAGCCGGCCTCTTTCAGTCCATAAAATAACAACCAATGCCAATATCAAACAGATGGCATTAACGGCAAATAATGGCCCTAAAGTTCCATCGTATTGATCTGCTACAAAACCACCAATAGCAGCCGCAAGGAATGTTGTCGCAAAGCCGTATAGAGCTGATGCTGAACCAGCAATATGTCCTAAAGGTTCCATCGCTGTTGATGAAAAGTTTGGCCCAATAAAGCCTATGCAAACAAAAGATATGATCATCAGAACATAGAATACGACGAAGCTTTCATTGCCACTATGAGAGACGATTGCATGTAGAATATTGACCAAAATCATAATGATCAAAGCCCAATGCGATAAGAAACGCATTCCTAGGTTTTGAACAAGACGTGAGTTCAACAAGTTGGACACGGCCATCCCAGCGGAGACACCCGCAAACCATAATGGAAAAGAGGCTCCTTTATCAAAAGCTTCCACGTAAATTTGCTCAGAAGCGCTGATATAGCCAAACAACGTCCCAAAGATGAGTGCAGACGCGATTGAATATCCCATGGCGTATCTATTGGTGAAGACTGTGTAATAGGAACGCGCGATAGTTGACGGTTTTAACGGCCTTCGGTCTTCAGGCGCCAAGGTTTCGGGCAATCGAACATAAGACCAGATCATCATCACACTGCCTAAGACCACAAGCGCCCAAAAAATTGCTCGCCAATCCCCGAAAAAGAAAAGAATACCTTCACCAAGGCTTGGAGCTAGAATGGGGGCCGCCATGAATATCAACATAACAATCGACATGATTTCAGCCATTGCGCGCCCAGTATAGCAATCTCGAACGACCGCTGCGGCCACAACGCGTGTCGCCCCAGCTGCTGCACCCTGAACAGCTCTTGCGAAAATTAGCATCTGGTAATCAGGTGCAACTAGACAAGCAACACTGGCAATAATGTAAACGATTAGGGAAACGACGAGGATAGGCTTGCGCCCAAATCGGTCGATTAAAGGACCATAAAATATTTGGGAAAGTCCCATTCCCATAAGATAGACAATCACCATTTTTTGTCGATTATTGTCATCTTCAAATTGGAAAGTGTTTTGAATATCGCTGAGGGCGGGCAGCATAATGTCCACAGCGGTAGCATTCAGTGCCATCAGGCCTGCTATGATACAAATCAATTCCCAGACAGGTAGATGCTTCATTGCACTTGGTCGCGTAGATGTCGCAGTTTGTGCTTTTGTTTTTGTTTTAGATTCGTTTGACATGCAATCTCGATGACGGGTCGAATAAAGAAAAAATATACATTTAGAACGTTCGTTCAAAATAGCTCCCCACAATTGACAGAAAGACCGTCAAAGGCAAGGCTCTGAGTGTACTCTTTTCCCGTCTCATAGATGAAATAAGTGACAGTTATGACACTCTTACACTGTGCCTGCGTTCAACTGCGATCAAGCGACGTCGTGCATGAAAACATAAGTGCTGCGTCGGATTTGATAAAGCAAGCTGCGGCTCAAGGCGCTAAATTTGTTGTCACGCCTGAGAATACTGGATTTTTAGATATTCGCCCGGGCGGTGCAAAAAGCAAAGTAGTGGCTCAAGAAGACGATACCTGTCTAAAAGCACTCTCGGCGCTAGCTGGAGAGCTGAACATCTGGCTACAGATTGGATCACTCGCTGTTAGGGGAGACAATGATGAGCGATTCGCAAACAGGTCATTTTTGATAAATCCCAATGGCGAAATAGTCGCCTGGTATGACAAGATCCACATGTTTGATGTGGAGGTCGGGGATGGGCAATCATATCGGGAATCCAAGTCCTATAAGGCAGGCAATAAAAGTACTTTGGTGACAACGCCTTTTGCCAAGCTAGGGATGAGCATTTGTTACGATTTGCGTTTTCCAGAACTCTATCGAAATTTAGCCAAAGCGGGCGCAAACCTCGTGACACTTCCGGCAGCGTTTACAAAGGTGACAGGAGAAGCGCACTGGCACTCGCTCATTCGGGCACGTGCAATCGAAAATGGCGTGTTCATTCTTGCGGCGGCGCAAGGCGGTAAGCACGCAGATGGCCGCGAAACCTATGGACATTCTATGATCGTATCACCTTGGGGTGAAATTCTAGCGGAAGCTGGGTCAGACCCATGTGTGATCAGTGCTCAAATTGATTTGGAAGAGGTTGAAAAAGTTAGAGCAAGATTACCATCATTACACAGTGACCAAACCTTTATGCTTGAGGAAGTGACTCTGATTTAGTCGACGAAGCACCACACGCCAGAGCAAATGCCAGTTGTGACTTGCATAAGAAGATCCAGAGCACCGCCTATAAGGAGAACAGGTAGTCCAACCCAAAGAAAAACTAGCCAAATGGCCATAGGTGTGATTCTTGGTTCTTTCAGAGTGTAACCGGAGATTGTTTGAACCTTTGATTTGGCCATATGCTTTATTGCCTTTTCACTTCGAATGATTGTCTGTATGTCGACCCATCGTTAACCCTAACTGACTAATTTTTTGTTTCATGAGTGAAGTCCTGCAGGTTCGTTGGAACCAAATTAATAGAACAGACTGGGACATCGCCCACACAAACGCTTGCGCCAGCTATCAACAAGATTGGGCGTATGGTGATGTGCTCTCTCATCATGGTGCAAAAGTATGGCGCGCGAGTGTGGCGCGATCAGACGATAATACCGTCATAGCCTTGGCTCAGATCACATCTAGGCCTTTCGCATTGGTTGGGCAATTTGCGCTCTGCACGCATGGTCCAATTTGGCTAGAAGACATCAGTATTGCCGATAAGCATTTTGTGTATCGCACTTTAAGCAAAGCGGTTCCGGTGGGCTGGCCTAAACTCTTGATCTTCACACCAGATGAACACGAAGCTGACATTAAACCGGTAAAAAGTGTGAAGCGGGTCATGACTGGGGAAGCAACAGTTCGCATAAACCTTGAACAAGATGTCGAGACTTTACGCAAATCCATGGATCAAAAATGGCGAAACCGTCTCACATCAGCTGAAAAGTCAGGTCTAAAATTTGTCAGCGGCGGTACTAAGCCAGCGCAATATAGATGGCTTCTAGACCTTGAAGAAACACAAAGAGAAAAACGCGGTTATCGCGCATTGCCTGCTGCTCTCACATTAGAATGGCAAGAATCAAAATCACAGTGCTTGCAAGCTGGTAAAAATGGTGGGATTTCCATTTACAGAGCTGATCTGGGCAAAGAATGTGCGGGGGCCATGCTGGTGCTAGAGCATGGCAGCATGGCCACTTATCATATCGGCTGGACCTCTGAAGAGGGGCGCAAGCTGGGTGCGCATAATTTATGCCTTTGGAATGCCTGTTTAGACCTAAAGGCGCGCGGCTTTAAGCAGTTTGATCTTGGCGGTGTTAACACACAGTCCGGCGCTGGAATTGCACGATTTAAAATTGGCACGGGCGGAAATGTATTCCAGCGGGGCGGCGCGTTTGTAAAGGCGTAATGTATTGTTATTGAACGTTATAACGTCAAGGTAGCGTTTGTAAGCTGAATGTCAAAATGCCTTAGACGTTGA
This sequence comes from Hirschia sp., assembly GCF_058892565.1. NCBI lineage: Bacteria > Pseudomonadati > Pseudomonadota > Alphaproteobacteria > Hyphomonadales > Hyphomonadaceae > Hirschia > Hirschia sp. The sequence goes on from NZ_JBZXVU010000041.1 coordinate 36,348, forward strand.
ATTTGAATAGCAAGACATCACCATCTTTAACAATGTATTCCTTGCCCTCTTGGCGAACTTTACCCGCTTCTTTGGCACCTGCTTCACCATTATATTGGATATAATCGTCATATGCGATTGTTTCGGCGCGAATAAAGCCTTTTTCAAAATCACCGTGGATAACACCTGCTGCTTTAGGCGCAGTACAGCCTTCAGGGATTGTCCAAGCACGTGTTTCTTTAGGGCCGCAAGTGAAGTAAGTTTGCAGGTTCAAAAGCTTGTATCCGGCTTGAATCACGCGGTTTAGGCCAGGCTCTTCAAGACCTAATGTCTCAAGAAATTCTTCGGCTTCATCATCGTCTAGAACGGCGATTTCACTTTCGATTTTTGCTGAAATAGCAACAGCTTGTGCACCTTCTTTTTCAGCGTGTGCGAAGACTTTTGCAGAAAAATCATTACCATCTGCAGCGCTATCTTCATCTACATTGGCGATGTAGAAAACAGGTTTGGAAGTGAGAAGCTGCATCATACGCCAGACTTTGCGTGTGTCTGGATCGTCTGGAATAACAGCAGCACGTGCAGGCTTTCCATCTTCAAGTTGAGCCATTGCCAAGTCTATGAGTTCTAAGGCAATTTTTGCTTCTTTATCATTGCCGCGTGCTTTTTTCTCAAGGCCGGGCTTGCGTTTTTCAAGGCTCTCCATGTCGGCGATCATGAGTTCTGTTTCAACAACTTCATAATCAGACATCGGATCAATTGTGCCGGAAACGTGGGTGACATCATCATCTTCAAAACAACGCAATACATAAGCGATGGCATCGGTTTCACGAATATTGGCAAGGAATTGGTTTCCCAGCCCTTCACCTTGTGAAGCACCTTTTACGAGACCCGCGATATCCACGAAATTCATACGAGCTGGAATGATCTCTTTTGAGCCCGCGATATCGGCGAGCGCTTTTAAGCGTTTTTCTGGAACCGCGACTTCGCCTTCATTTGGGTCAATCGTACAGAAAGGGTAGTTGGCTGCTTGTGCATCCGCTGTTTTTGTTAGCGCGTTGAACAAGGTTGATTTACCGACGTTGGGAAGACCAACAATACCACATTTAAAACCCATTAGGGGAACTCCGTACGGTCAGAAAATTTAATTGCCACTACTGACAGCAAATCAAGCAAAAGGGCAAGAGCTTAGAATGGAATAGCGGAGCACATTTCTTGGAGTTTTCAATATTTTTATTGTTCTGGTTTTTGTCTCATGAAATGGTGAGGGCTAATCTTGATAAAAAGGGGGTGACCAAGATGTTTCAACGAACTTGGGCTTTTGTAATCGTTGCTATGCTAGCAACCTCAGTATCTCATGCGCAGGCTAGTGAAACAACTGCCGAAGAACTTGCTAGATGTTTGGTGCGTCACTCAGACGAGGAGATTGAGCTAGTCATGAAAGATTTTCTTGTAAATGCGCTTCTTGAAAACAAAATAGAAGCTCAATCAGATGCGCTCAAGCTTGGCATGTCTATGTCGCAAATGGCCATGAATGGCTGTGGTTTGTCTAAGGTTGATTTGCAAAAACCTGTGTTTACAAGTGCTGCAGAATTGTATGGTAATATTGTCGGGAAGCGTATAATGGCGAAAGCGATGTCGAATATTGGTATGGAATAGCTCCCGCTACAGCATATTTATTTAACTTAATTACCCTTGCGGCGAGACATATCTTCTTTAGGTGCAGGTGCAAGGCGCATGACTTCTGCTTGGAAGCGTTCATCATCTCCCGCAGCAAGGAAGTGAATAGCGCGCGCGCAAGCATCCAGCATGTCATCTAGCCACTTAGCTTCTGATTTCGCAAAATCAGATAAGACATGCCCCTGTACACGGGATTTATCGCCGGGATGACCTACGCCTAGTCGGGTGCGGCGCACGTCTTTGCTGGCCTGCGCCATAATAGAGCGCATGCCATTATTACCAGAATGTCCACCACCAATTTTCATGCGCACACGGCCAGGTGCTAAATCTATTTCGTCGTGAAAGATGACTGTTTGATCAGCAGATATTTTGAAAAAGTTCATAGCTTCACCAACAGAACGTCCGCTATCATTGTAAAATGTTGTTGGTTTTAGAAGCAGCGTTTTAACGCGGCCACCATTTGCGTCGGTTAGAAAGCCTTCTGATATTTTTCCCTGAAATTTTGACTTCCAAGGACCAAAGCCATGCATATCGGCAATCGCATCAATTGCCATAAAGCCAATATTGTGACGATTGCCTTTATACTGGTCGCCGGGATTTCCAAGGCCAACGAGTAATAACATGAATGGCTCCGCATCTCTTTGGTGTGATTTAGCGAATGGTAATAGCGCGAGCAGTTTTGAAAGCAAACTCGTCATTGGCTAATAATCCTTGGCATTAAAGAAAAACGGCGCTGAATTGCTTCAACGCCGTGTAATCTTATTTTGTTTGTACAAAGCGAGCAATTAAGCTTCTGCTTCGCCTTCTTCTTCTGCTGCATCGTCTTCTGCATCATCTGCTTTGGCTGATGCTGTACGGCCGACGATTGTTGCGATTGTGAAGTCACGGTCAGTAATTGTTGGAGTAGCATCTTTTGGAAGTTCGATGTTGGAGATTTTAACGTTATCACCAATATCCAAGCTACTTACATCACCAGTTAGGAATTCAGGAATGTGTCCAGCTGGAACTTCAAGTTCAACAGTGTGACGTACGATGTTCAATGAACCACCGCGTTTAATACCTGGAGATACGTCTTCACCCGTGAAGTGTACAGGAACCTCAACTTTAACAAGTTGGTCCTCTTTCACGCGGTAAAGGTCTACGTGTAGTGCAACTTCAGTTACTGGGTGGAATTGAACATCCTGAGGGATAACAAATTGCTTCTTACCTTTGTGTTCAATCTCAACAAGGTTAGAAAGAAATTTACCAGTGTTAAGTGCTTTAAGAATTTCAATACGGTCTAAGCTGATTGAAACTGGAGCTTCTTTTCCGCCGTAAAGAATAGCAGGAACGCGGTTTTCACGACGTGCTTGGCGAGATCCGCCTTTACCTGTGCGTTCACGTAGCTCAACGTTTAATAAAATATCTGTAGCCATTTTTATGTCCTTCCGTCCTGAGGCAAACATTGCACCATGCTATGCGCCCCCAAACATCACAGGGGTAAACCCTTGGAGTTGAAGAGGGGCTTATAGTGGGACTGAAAGGGAAAAGCAACCTCGAAAAGGCCGTATGCGCTATTGCTAGAATAAGAGACAAAAAACACTTTGACAAAAGTTCGTTACAGTTGTAGTGAATAGCTTCAGTGTGTCGTACTAATATGACAATTCGCCAACGAAGAGCGAGAGAGAATATGAGCCAACAGCCAAATAAATCTGAATTGACCGTCTTAAAGCATTTTTGGACCATAGGTGAGCAAAGCGCTCGTGAAGTTCATGATGGTGTATCGGCTGAAACTGGCTGGAGTTATTCGACAACGCGAACAGTGATTAACCGGATGATTGATAAAACATGGCTCACGCGTCGAGATGTGCATGGGATTACTGTATTTGATGCAGCTTTGTCGAAAGTTGAAGTTTTTAGCGGGCTTGTAAAAGATTTGACCCGCAAAGTTATGGATATTGAAGGCGACCTACCGGTGTCGATGTTTGCGGGTAGTCCACACCTTACATCGGATGAATTAGACGAGCTTGATGCGCTAATCAATTCTTCTTCTGTAGATGATGGAGAGAAAAAATGAGCTTTGTCGTACTGCTTGTTCTGTCAATCCTTTGGGGCGGTGTTGTGGCTGTCGCTGCTGCTGGTATTCAACGACTTGGTTTATCGGGGCGCACGCGTCAAATGATGTGGAGATGCGCGAGTATTATGCTTCTCGCGCCTTTTCCCGTTGCGCTTATATATGCGTGTATGGGGCCGGGAACGATTGATCCTATTTGGAATTATGGTGAAGGACAGGCTCCGTCTATTCCGATTGTTCTTGAAGAAATGCCAGCGCAAACAGGGGTTGCTGTGCAGGAAGTATCTCAAGGGGTGTCATTTGAGTTTGACCTAATGACTGCTGCTATCGTGTTCTTGAGCCTCGGCTGGATGTTCCGCGCATGTCGTGCACGTTGGGCAAATAAAGAGCTGAAAAGAATTACGGATAAATCTGATCCGGTGCAAAGCTATGCGGTGCTTTCATCAGCAGAGTTCTGGAATAAACGTTTGGGACTAACGCGCCGTACAAGTTTTCGTCTACTTCCAGGAGATTATTCTCCGTTTACGCAGGGCGTGTTGAAGCCGGTTGTGTATCTTCCCCATGGGCTGGAACGTGAGTTGAGCCAAGAAGAGATGGCTTTAGTCGTCGGGCATGAGCTCATGCACATACGGCGTCTGGATGCTGTTTGGCGCCCAATGGAGCGGATCGTCGCGGATGTATTGTGGTTCAACCCGTTTGCGTGGTTGGTTCGCGCAGAGCTTGACCGTGCACGTGAAATTGCATGTGATGAAGCGATGCTGGTCTCTAAAGCGCCGCCAACTGTATATGCACGCGCTTTGGTGGCTGCTGCACGCTTTGCCGAAGGTTTGCCTACCCGTGCGCCCGCTGCAGCAATGTTTCCCTTCAATAAGGATAAAGAGCTGACCGAACGTGTGAAAATCGCCGTGGCTAATTCACAGGGTAATTCGTCATTGGTTGGCCTTGCTGCATTTGGTGTGTTCTTACTCGCTGGTTTGCCTCTTGCTGCGGCTCAAGGAGCGGGCGGCGAGAAATTACGTGCTCCATTGCCTGAGTTTGAAGCGACAGTCATTAAATCGGAAAAAGCTAAAATTACCTCTGGTTTCGGTATTCGTAAGCATCCAATATCCAAAGAAATGAAAGACCATGCTGGCATTGATATTGCGGATAAAATAGGAACCAAAATCCACACGCCTTCGCATGGCTTGGTGACATTCGCCGGCTATAAAGAAGGCTATGGGAATGTTGTTCAAATCAATTACAATCCTGAATGGATGGGGCGCTTTGGCCAATTGAGCAAAATTCTTGTCGAAGTTGGACAATCTGTTCAAGCTGGTGATGTGATTGGGTTGTTGGGTGAATCAGGCAATGCAACTGGACCGCATTTGCATATCGAAGTTTATGGCCCTGCACCTGATTTTGTAAGATCGGGGCATAAAGTTGCCTATGATCCAGAGCAGCTTGGTGTCGCACTTATTCCAGCTTTAGAATTACGGGCTAAGCAAATTAGAGACCTTGGCGTTGTTCTTCCAAAATCTCTTGCACAACCAATTGCGGCCGATAGCGCATCAGCATTGGTCGCGCCATCAGCACCGGCTGCTTTAGTTGCACCTAAGGCCCCAATAGCGCCGAATGCCCCCAAAGTGACAGGTATTACTTATTTGGATGATGGCCGCGTACAGATCCTGGATGCAGGTGTTGTGGTTATTGAATTTGATCCATCAAAAGATGATTTCATACCTAGGCACATTGTGAGCAATGACGGTGTGTCCAATAAGCGTAAATATACTTATGAAGATGCAAATGGTGATTCAGTGAAAATTATTGCCGGAACTTCTGATATTCCTCCGAGTAAGCTTGGTATTTGGGTGAATGGAGACAAGATTTCTAATGCTGCGGAATGGAATGAATGGCGTCATGAAATTCAGAACTATTTTGAAAAAGACATGAATGATTTCAAGGCCGATATGCGTGAACAAGCTCAAGACATGCGTGATCGTGAGCGTGAAGAAAAAGCCGATATGCGCGAACGTGCTCAAGATATGCGTGATCGTCAGCGAGAAGATCGTGAGTTTGTCGAAATGCTTGAAGGTGGTTTGGAGAAGCGCATTGAAGCGCAGGCAGATGCGTATGAAGTGGAAGTTGATAGGTGGACTGATAGTTTAGAAGCGCAAGTAGAGGAACTTGCCGCGCGATTTGAGCGCTCTGCTGAATCTTCTCGTCATGCTGCGAACTTGAAAGCTCAAGCTCAAGCTCAGGCACAAGCACGAGCGAATGCGCGGTTAAGTGCTGAGGCATTGGCAATGTCATCTCGTGCGTTCGCTCAAGATTGGACTGCGGTCCGACAAGAGCAGATTGCTAAAACACAAATTGTTGCTTTGGAGCAGGTTCTCGTGGAATTGGATGAAAAAGTTTTATCAATTTCCGAGCAGTGCGAGCAAATTGAAAATTCAGAAGAGGTAGATGCCAAGTATAAATTGGTTGGTCTAAAAACAGCAAAGTCAGCTTTGCAAGAAGCACGTACTCAAGTTGCTGAACAATTAGTAGAGGCTCAGAAAGCCTTTCATTAGGCTAAGTATATAGACAATAATGGGAATGAAATTTGCGTTGTTCTTGTGCTTAAAAAGTAGAAATTTAGGTGCTGTTTCAATCCTGACTAATTTTTAGATATAGTTGAGCGATTTTTACAGGTAAGATTTACTAACTTGTTATAGGTGTGACCTAAGGTAAACGTTGGGAATTGACACTGGCTAACTAGGATAATGACCCCCGAATTAGCATGACGTCATAGAAAACGCAGCTCTGTTGCCCCAGAGCTGCGTTTTTGCTGTGTATATAGTGATGTAAAATGTGCGACTTAGTAGTCAAATAGTTTCGAGACAGATTCTTCATTGGCAACACGGCGTACAGCTTCTCCAATCAAGTGAGAAATTGATACGCGGCGTATTTTCTTCGCATTGGCAACTTCTTCTGAAGCGGCGATAGAGTCTGTGCAAACGAGCTCTTTAAGACGGGATTTATCAATTCTTGCTGCTGCACCGGGTGAAAGAACACCATGGGTGACATAGGCAGAAACAGATTTAGCGCCGGCATTCAGCATTGCATCCGCAGCATTACACAAAGTGCCTCCGCTATCTGTCATGTCATCAACCATTATACAGGCGCGGTCTTTAACATCCCCGATGATGTTCATGACTTCAGACACACCAGCTTTGGGGCGGCGTTTATCCACTATAGCTAGGTCACAGTTTAGCCGGTCTGCAAGGGCGCGTGCGCGAACCACACCTCCGACATCTGGAGAAACGACCATGACGTCTTTGGAGCCATATTTTTCTTTAATGTCTTGAACAAACACAGGACCCGCGATCAAGTTGTCGGTTGGGATATCAAAAAAGCCTTGAATCTGCCCAGCGTGAAGGTCAACGGTTAGAACGCGATCGGCACCTGCTTTATGAATGAGATTGGCGACGAGTTTGGCTGAAATCGGTGTGCGTCCATCTGTTTTGCGATCTTGTCTTGCATAACCAAAATAGGGGATGACTGCCGTAATTCTACGAGCTGACGCGCGTACAAGTGCATCACACGTAATGAGCAATTCCATTAAATGGTCGTTTGCTGGTGCAGACGTTGATTGAATGAGGAATACGTCATGACCACGGACATTTTCGTTGATCCGAACGAAGACTTCGTTGTCCGCAAATGTCTGCACATCTGCTTCGGTTAGTCTAGCATCCAGATAGGAAGCTACATCTTTTGCCAACTCGCGGTTGGAATTACATGTGATAAGTTTCATTTCGCCCATCGCCCAAAGGTTCCGCTTATTCTAATTCCTGCGCCCTAATCTCGTGCCAAGGTTTTTAGCAGGTCCGATTTGTAAAGCTTTTGTATCAATCTGCCTTTTCCCGCAACAGCTCTACGGGCGCTTATCGAAATATATTGATACTTTTTGTATATACGGCAGTTTTTTTAAGAGTTTGCCCTAAGCGACGAGCATAATTGACGATGCATTGCGTCCATAGTCGGTGTCTCCTTGTTTTTTTGAACGGCGGTAGGAGAAATATTTATCGGGTTGAGAGACGGTGTCATCAGCGATTGCCTCGCATTTCCCGACTCCAGCACGAATGAGGCGGGAGCGGCAATAATGTTTTAGATCAAACTTAAGGCGATCTCCTTCGCCTGGCTCAAATAATTTTGCGCACCAAGGTGAGATGTCGAGAAAGGCTTTTTCAAAATCTGGGCCCACTTCGAAACTGTCTTTGCTTATGCATGGTCCTATAGCGGCAATCATGTTTGTTGGAGATGCGCCAAGGGTTTCCATTTGCTTGATAGCATCTTCTATCACACCCGTTACCGCGCCTTTCCATCCTGCATGGATTGCAGCGATGACGCTTGCTTTAGGGTCGCCAATCAAGATTGGAGCGCAGTCTGCGGCCAATGCTGTAATAACAAGCCCGGGTGTCGCTGTGACAATGGCATCTGCTTCTGGTGCTTGAGATACAGAAAGTGGACCATCGACAATAATCGCTTTATTTGTATGCGCCTGCCTCAGCGTAATCATACGACCAGGAAGGGCACCTAGCGTGACGCATATACGGTCACGATTTGCTTTGACGCGATTTCCTTGATCGTTGGAGCCGGGGCCTGTATTCAAGCTTTTGTAGACGCCCGTAGATACGCCGCCCTCACGTCCAAAGAAGCCATGCCGCCAGTTCATTGAAAATGGTTTCAGAGCAGGAGATTCTATAAAAGGTGCACGTGATGTTGAGTTGGCCATAACTATCCATTCGTATCTGCGATATATCCTCTATTTGAGGGTTTAATTGGGGAAATGGAAGGCATTGTCCATGCTATATTTGCTCCAGCTACAAATTTGATGTTTCATTTATATAGCGCTTGTTTAATCAAGCTCTTTTTTCCATTCTACTGAAACTTTGGCACCGTTTTCATTTCCAAAAACAGTTCCAACTTCGACATTCTCTACAGGTTCCCATTCAATCGCAAGATCGGACTGGCCACTGGCACGACTTCTCAATTCCACATAGACGTTTTCCGAGAGGTATTTACCGGTTTCAAGTTGTGGGTTGCTGTCAGCATCTTGTGAGACAACAAGGCGATCAAGCCCAATAGCATTTTGAATACTGGATAATGGTGAGAAACCTTCGCCATTTCCGGTCATGTTCGCTGCTGCTACAGCAAGTTGGGCGGCTTCAACAGCACTGAGTTGGGTTGGCGCACGGCCAAATAAAAGTCTGGAAATGATTTCATCTTCGGGCAGGTCTGGTGAAGAAGAAAAGCTTATCGTGGGCGAACGGACCGAACCTGAAACATTGATGATGGATGTGACGCCATCTGATGTGCGTCTTGCCTGCATGTCTGTGGTTGCTTCAGCTGGGTTGCCGTCAAGTCGCACAACACCTTCGGAGAAAGCAAAGGGCTGACCTAAAAGTGAAAATTCTCCGCGCACAATGTTGGCTGTGCCTCGAACGTCAGGCGTTTTGAGAGTTCCTTTGATCCGTGTATCAGCAGACAATTCAATATTTAAACCGCGGCCCGTCACGTAGACACGGCGGTCTGCGGTAACTTTCATATCCAATGCCATTTTTGATGTCGGAGACACTTCTGGTTCTTGGTTTTCAAGATCGTCTATTTCATCGAGGAAAATAACATCAATTGTTTTGACACCTGAGGAGCCAAATTGCGCGATGTTGACTTTCGCTTGATCAATATTGAGATCTCCCGCAATTTTAATGCCTTCAATTGCTCTCGTAACATCTAAGCGGCCGGTAAAGTTTGCGGCGAGGCCGTCTTGTTTTATGGCACCAAAATTATCAAAATCTATGTGCATAGCTGAAGGCGTTTCAGGAGATAAGAACATCTTACCTGAGCCTGATACAGTTCCACCATCAACACCCGTTGCTGTGGCAGATTCAAGTTCAATACTCTTAGTATCAAAGTTTACGAGCGCTTCTATATTTGACATGCGTGCGCCATAGCGGTCGTGTTCAAAGTCTGTGTCGGAAATAGTGGCTTGGCCAACCGGTCTTAGCTCCAATAGCGGCGCCTCGGCTTCCGCATTCAATTCGAAAAAGCCGTTTAAAGCGACGCTGTCTAATCCGACCAACGCCCAAGCTGCTTCTAATTTCCCAAGCGCACCAATATCCAGTCTTGCGACGTCATTTTGGTTCAATTTGGGGATGCCGTTCTCCACCAGCATTGGAATAGAGAAAACAGCATCAACGTTGAGGTCGCCGCCATTGTGGGCTTCAAATACAGATACAAGGCGTTCCTCTATAAATTCGCCATCAATGCTTGCATTGATAAATGCAATGGCATCGCCTTCACGTCCGGCATCTTTTAACTCGAGGTTATAGGTTCCACTACCTGTTGTATCCTGAGCGCTCCAATCAGCATTTGCATCGAGGCTGCCGGTTAGACCTTCTCGACCAAATAGAGCGTTTATGCGGCTTAATGAAAGTGTCTCAATTGCGAGCTTCAAGCCTGTGTCTGTTTGCGTTTTTGAACCGGACAGATTGATGATGCCGCCAAGGCTATCTAGCTTGGCATCAATAGATAGCAGATCAGCCGATTGGGTGATTTTAACTGGTTCAACTGAGCTAAAGCTTTCTTCATCCATCTTACCGTCGAGAGAAAATGTAATATTGCGGCTTTCTTCAACTTGCGTTGCATTTCCGCGAATAACTATTTCCACCGGTGTATCTGGGGCGACAAGCGTCATAAAACCATTCGTTTTAACATCAAAGTCAAAAGCGTCTGGTTTACCTGAAGCATTGATCGTTGTGACTGGTAGAAGCGTATCACCGAACACAAGGTCAGTTGCTTTAGCCGACAATTGCAGCGTTTCGCCCGTTAAATTGCCTTGAACGTCGATTGCACCATCAAGTCCCAAAGCTGCCAATGTGCCCTTCAGGTCAATATTTGCATTTAGGGGAGCTTGGTCGGATAAAGATGCATTAGCGTTTAAGTTCAAATCCGCCCAATTTGCTTGCAGTGTTTTGATTTCTAATCCGTTATCATACGATATCTGAGATGTCCCTTTTAAGGGGCGATCATTCGCAGATGCTTCTATTTGGATGTCCGTTAGGATGCCGCCATCTTGAATCTGACCATTTGAAGTCAGCGATAAATCCGCAATGTCCAATCCATTTGCGGCGATTGAAGATGCCGTAAATGAAAGGTCTTCAGTGAGGTTGGTCAATGGTCCGTTGAGATCAAGTGCGAGAACAGCATTGCGAGCCTGCACGCTTTGAAGGTTCAGGGCAGGGATGTTCGCAACAAGTTTGGTGATCAATTGCTCGTTTTCCATAGAGCCCCTGACCAACGCCGTGTTTGCCCCTGAATCAATATTTGCGTCAAATGTGATAGGCCCAGACGTTAGCATGGAGGCGGCGACATCAAGGTTTACCGGCCCATCTAGAAATGCCTGAATATTTTCATTTGAAGACGTGATTTGTGAATTTCTGGATTTGAGCGATAGCTTAAAAGGTGCGCTTGGGCCAGCGCGATTAAGTGTCGTATTAAACTGTATTGCCCCATTAAGAGCGTCGGTGAAATGACTTACATTTTTTAGGTTGGAATTGAGTTTGAAAGACGACTTTCCTTCGGCTGAAAGATTACCTTTGCCTGATGTATCAAACTGTGCAGCTTTCAATTCAAACTGATCAAGATTCAAGTTTTGCGAGGCAATATCTAATTGACCGCGAATGTTAGAGGTGAGTTTAGCACCCAGCGCATCATCAAGGGCCGCAATTTGCGTTCGCAATTTGTTGGTTGCCGCATCTATTTTAAATTTAAGCGTGTCATCAGCCAATTGGGAATCTAAGTTTATTTCTGCTGATTGGATTGTGCGACCTGAATATGCAAATTGATCAGCGATTAGTTTACCACCCAGCTTTGATTGCGTGTCGCCATATTGCCAGACACCATCAAACTTGGCTGATTTGGCCTTGAGGTCAGGCATTTGTGAGAGTTGAGTAAGTGATAATATGTCAGCCTTAAGTGTCCAAGTGTCTAACATTTCTGGCTTGCGCAAATTCACGGGTCCAGATGTGCTGATCTCTAGTACACGTGATACAAAATGTGCTGTCAGCTCTGCTTTACGAAGTGATGTGAGATTTGCATCTAAGTCGAGGTTGAGCGTGGAGCCTAATCGGTCAGTTGCCGGGCTAGCTAAAGCAAAACCTTCAAGATCAGCAATGATATTGAATTTGGCGACAGAAGCCGTGCTTTTTCCATCTAGGCTCGCAATAGTTTTGGGGCCCAATGATAAATTTCCTAGGCTTTCCCAGTTTTTAAGGTCGCCTTTCCCTGAGAAGAGAAGTGTTAAATCATCTTCAAGCGGAGCGGGTAGGAATGTTGAAACAAAGCCGTTTTGTGGAATTTTAATATCCACATGACCGTTTAAGAGTTTTTTCAAACTCCAGTTCAAATCAATGTTTATGGTCTCTTCGTCTTGCCGAATTAAGCTGCCATCATCGTTTAAGCCGGCTGTGGATGTCGCGAGTTTAAGATAACTCTGCGAGCTTCCAATATCAGCGCTTAGGTTAAGGCTGTGGCGAGTTTCAGGAAGGCCGGTTTCTTGCGCTATTGAGACCTTTGGAATATCTGCTTCTTCAAGAATAAAACGTTTGATGAAGATAGAACTCGGTGTTTCATCATCGTCTTTTTCAGGAGAAGCTGGCAGTAAAGGTTTGCGGCTGACATCTATCGAGCCGATACCGATGGAATTGAGGTATAAGGTCTTACCAATTAGCTTTAATGGTTTCCATTTTAATTCAGCATTTTGAGCGTTTAGCCATTCGCCATCCGTATCTTGGATAGAGAGCTTAGCAATTTTGAACCGGCCTAAAACATCACCTTCAAATCCGTCAATCTGGATTTGTTGCCCAGCTATAATCCGTCCTTCAAGCTGATCTTCGATAATACCGCGTCCAATAGGGCTGGCTATCAAAAGGCGAAGCAGCAATACGGTGAGAAAAAGGCCAGCAAAAATCCATAGGACTATTCTAAACCAACGCTTCTTTTGTGGAGTTGGCTTTTCTGTTTCTGTCACGTGTGTCGGTGTTTCATTTTGCATTAGAATGCTTGTCCAATGCTTAGATATAATAGGAGGCGTTCATCGCTGTCCCGCGGATCAATGGGCGTCGCCACATCTAAACGTAGAGGGCCAAAACTTGTATAATACCGCAGACCTAGACCGGCACCCATGCGCAAGTTGGAAAATGATGGTGTTTGACTTTCGCCAACTTCACCCGCATCGACAAAAGCAACCATACCTAAATTGTTTTTAAATCTGATGCGTGCTTCCGCGCTCATTTCAACAAGACTACGCCCACCTAACGGGTCGCCATCTGCATCGAATGGGCCAATGCTTTGGTATTCATACCCACGCACTGATCCACCACCACCTGCATAGAAACGACGGGTGGAAGGTATATCAGCGACAGCAGAGCCAGCGATTCCGCCCACTTTCAAACGGCCTGCAAGAATATATTTGTCTTCGTTAAAGCTAGTATAGCCCCGCGCTTGCGCTGTTGTTGTGATGAATTGTCCTTCTGCATCACCAAGACTATAAGCTGGTTCTACACCTACTTGGAGGCGAACGCCTTGAGTCGGGTCCAATACATTGTCTGTATTGTCAAAACGAGCGCCGCCACGGCCAGTGATGATTTGAAAATCTAGCTCGGTGTCATTTTGAGTTTCTTGACCGACTTCCAGCCCGATCCCAGCATACACATCAATGTTTTTTGTCCATGGATGTTCATACAAAGCATTTGTTGAGATGGACCTACTATCATAAGCATCTGTTTGCTCATTGATGATCGCAGCATCAACAAGCAAGCTGTGGCGATATCCACCATTTAAGGGTTGCTTCCAGCTCGTGGTGAGGGATTGTTCCAAGCTACTAAGATAGAGATCAATATTCACAGTATCTGCGCGACCTGAAAAATTGCGCATTTCATACCCAGCCTGCAAACCAAAGCCTTCTGTCGTTGCATAGCTCGCACCAGCTGACACTGTGCGTCTTGAAGCGTCTTCTAATGTCACAAGAACATCTCTGACTTCGCATTGTTCTGCATTGTCTGTTTCAACAGGAGCAGAAAGATCGATTTTGGCGTATTTGTATAATTGCGTTTCAGATAGTCGGGTTTTGTACTGATCAATAATATCAGGCGAATATGTGTCGCCATTTTTAAACGGAGATAATTTGTGCAAGATATTCTCGCGCGTGCGGCCTGGATTATTTGCGGTGATATCTCCAAGACAGACTTTCGGGCCAGTCGTGAAATTGTAAGTGAGATCAACGGTTGCAGCTTTGCGATCTCCAATCACTTGTCGCGCTTGTGAGCTGGCGTCAGCATAACCGCTTGTGCGAAGTTGAGATAAGAGACGTTTCTCTTCATTCAGTATCGTATCGGCGCGTGCAATATCTCCAGTAAAGATTTGAAAGCTGGGTATATCTGTCTGGATGATTTGCGCATCGCTGAGTTTGAGTTCTATCTTTCCAAATGTGAAGCGTTTGCCTTGGTCGAGGCGCACAATGGGTTTTAGAGGTGGTCCGGTTTCAACAGCAATATCAGCACTGGCATCCAGCCAACCTTTGGAGTTGAGAACATCTAAAGCAATACCTGCTGCACGTCGCGCTTGGTGTCTTGCTGTAAATTTGGAAGTCGTCGGTTCAACTTCTCCCAATAGAAGAGCGACCTCATCTTTTGTAGACTTCTCAATTCCATCACCGATTAGCTCAACATTTTGTGCAAGCGCGTTTGATGAAGCGTTGAACGCTACAAAACTTGCAAAAAAGAATATGGCTGTTGGCTTCATTAGAGGGGTCTTGTCTTGAGCTGTGCGCCATATTGAAAAGCGTCGAAAAATAATTGCTAATATAGATTAGCGTTACTGTATTGAGTTTTGGTAGAATATAGCGCGAATATATGGCGTAATTTGGAATATTTCAGAAAGAATTTCGACGTTAACCATGAATGTTTCCAAATACATAAACCTGCTTCTAGCTAATGAAGAAAACCTCTCTTTAAACTCGTTTAATAGGAGAGTTTTTCTGGCTGCAAGCGGCAGCTCAATTATGTTGAGTGGTTGCGGAGGAAAAGCTGAACCAACGGATAAATTGATTGCCGGAGAGGTGGGAATTGTCAGCCGCATTCGTGATGGTGATGCATTTACGCTCGATACTGGCCTGTCTGTTAGGTTGGCCGGCATTGAAGCTCCGCGCCGCGCATGGAATGATCGCCCCGCTGATCCTTTCGGTGAAGAAGCAACAAAGCTATTAAATTTTGAGGCTGTAGGTCGCAAATGCCAGCTCTTTTATGGAGGGTTGACCAGAGACAGGTATGACAGAGCGATTGCGCATGCGTTTGTTGAAGACGAAGCAGGCCAGACGGTTTGGCTCAATAAAAAAATGATTGAATTGGGCGGCGCACGTGTGCGCACTTGGGCCGATAATGCTGCCCATGTGCGTCAGCTATATGATCATGAGAGAGATGCGCGAAATTCCAACATAGGGCTGTGGGCTCATTCAGCATATGATGTGATTTCTCCAAATGACTTAAAAGATGCACCGCGCGGTTTGGCTCTAGTGCAAGGAAAATTGTCGAAAATCAGTGAAGCGCTAGAGGTCGATAGCCGTTGCTCTGTCGGTGAAGATGGATTGCTGCATCTGACTATGGGGCTTGCGCTTGCGCGATCAACAGAACGGATTGATTTGACTGTTGGGCAAGAAATTCGCGTGAGGTCAAGCATTCGACGCGAGAAAAATCCAGATGGAAAATATGAGGGTGAAGCCTATCTGGCACCTGATCATTGGGGGCAATTTGAAATAGTTCTTTAAAGTGCTTTGCCAGAAATTCACGCATAAAAAATGCCCTCCATATCATGAAGAGCATTTTTTAATTTCTTATATCTTCAAAGAAGATTAAGCAGCGCGTTGTGCCAAAGATTGGGACAAGCGAGCAACAGCTTCTGTGTGTTCAATGTTCTCAACAACAGCAAGCTCACGTGCCATGCGGTCTAGTGCTGATTCATACAATTGACGCTCAGAGTAAGACTGATCTGGTTGGTCATCTGCACGGTGAAGATCGCGAACAACTTCAGCAATTGAAATCAAGTCACCAGAATTGATCTTCGCTTCGTATTCTTGAGCGCGACGAGACCACATTGTACGTTTAATGCGAGCGCGGCCACCAAGAGTTTTGATCGCGTCACCAACAACTTTTGTTGATGCAAGCGAGCGCATGCCTGAAGATTTTGCTTTAGCTGTAGGTACGCGAAGGATGAGTTTGTCTTGTTCAAATGCAACAACATAAACTTCGAGTTTCATGTCTGCGACTTCTTGGACTTCAACTGCGGTCACGCGGCCTACGCCGTGTGCTGGATATACAATGTGTTGTTCTACTTCAAACATAGACCCGGTACCTGCTTGGTTAGCCATTCCGCAATATTCCTCTTTACTCAACCATAAGGCCAAAAAGACCTGTTTCGTTAACGCGGGGAGGCATTACGATAAGGGCTGTTTGGCGCGATATATTTATTGTTCTGCTCCTCAGCAGAGGATGTAATATAGCAAAAATTAGGGTTTTGTTCAAGTCTTCGTCACAAACTGGTAATGTTTGACACAAAGCATGGGTAAAATCTTAATTTATACAATGGGTTGGTTAATGTGTAACCTAGTCACCTGTTCCAGGCTTTTCTGAGAAATGCGGACCAAGTTTATCTTTCACTTGTGACCATTCATCTGCATCTTCAGGCGGGTCTTTACGAACGGTGATGTTTGGCCATTTGGCTGCGTATTCAGTATTTAGTTTCAGCCATTTACCGTCTTTATCGTCCTCAGTATCAGGAACAATTGCTTCGGCAGGACATTCTGGCTCACATACACCACAATCAATACATTCTTCTGGATCTATGACCAGCATGTTTTCACCTTCGTAAAAACAATCGACAGGACATACTTCAACGCAGTCTGTGTATTTACATTTTATGCATGCGTCGATGACGATATAGGTCAAGGCTGGTAACTCCACGTGTTTGTTCAGAGAGTGACATCCAAAATTTCTGCGCTGGTGTCAATTGAGGAAAGCTAGTAGGCGCGTTTAGTCACGCTCTTTTAGCTGATCTTCTATCAATGTGTAACATTTTTGCGCTTCTGGGGCGGGGCCACGTCTCAAAGGTAGGTTGAGCACACTTAGTGTTACGATTTCCTTATTGCAATAAAAGCTCACAATATCTCCCACAAAAATATTGGCTGCAGGTTTATTTGTTCTGCGTGTTTCGCCATTGCGCGATATTCGTACATTCTTTTTTGTGATCTGGGACGTTGCAAGTGCGCGTGTTTTGAAAAAACGGATGCGGTGTAGAAATAAATCTACCCGCATCCTGTCTGTTTCATCGGGCGAGGCGTCTTGTTTAGCCAATTAACCCTCGTGCCTAGGCTTCAATGTTCTTTGTTTCAGTTTCATCAGGTTTCGCTGAAGAGGATGTTTCAGTTGATGCTTCAGCCTCAACAACAACAGCTTCAACAGCGGGCGCTTGTTCCGAAGCTTCCTCACCATTTGGTGGTGTTGTTTCGGTCGATGCTTCAGCAGCTGTTGCTGGCTTGGCTTTTTTCTTTTTGCGTTTCTTTTTAGGCTTGGATGGAGCATCTTCTGCTTTTGGCATTGTCAACGCGGCAAGAGCTGCAAAGGGACTGTCTTCCATTGCTTTGACTTGCTTAGCTGTCGGTGCAGCTGCAGCTTGTTTTTTCTTCTCATGCTGGCGCTGTTTTGATGCAAAACGCCATAATTCGATCGCGCCGGTTTCTTTGTTCTTTTGCGCAGGCATTAGGCCCATAGCTTTGAGGATTTCAACGAAATCATCTGCTGGTGATCCAACCAAAGCAGCATGCTCTGGGGGAATTGCAAAAGTTGATGTTTCAGACTTTTTGCGTTCTTGCCCCAGTGTCCATGATAGGCGTTCAGCCATATCAGCGCGCACAGCACGCGGCCCAAGGCGGATATAACCAGCTGCTTCAAGGTTTGCGCGGTTCCAGCCTTTTTCAGTTTTGAAAGACGCTGAAGAAGGCGGTTTCATTGGCGCATAGTCAGTGCCCAAAGCACGAAGCTTCAAACAAAGGTCAGCTTGAGCAGGTTTTAAAAGGCCCGGCATATAAGCAGCAATACGGCCTGTACGCACACCAACTTCTTTTAAGGCAGCGCGGTCATCGCGTGAAAGAGATGAGGCGACTTCATCTTTGCGGCGGTCAATGGCGGCACCTGCATCAACGAGCTGGTGCGCAACGCCGCGCGCTAAACCTGTAAGGCGGCCAGATTTTAATGTGGCCTGTAAATCGAAAAGCGGTTTTAAAACTTCTTTTGTGTGATCCAGCAGCCATTTGCGAATGCGGTTTTCTGCTTGAGCGCGGATTGCGGTTTCAGCATCAGGTGCACCGATAAGGTCTGCACTTGGTGCGAGCCAATGACTGCCGACAACAGCTTTACCGATTGTTTGCCCCTGAAATGTGATCCGGTAGTCATCAAGAATCGAGAAATTTCCGTCCCCAGCCGCGCTTATAGCATTCAGCTTATCTTCAATCACTGTTTTTAGAGCTTTAAATGCGGCGTTGCGCACAGCGCGGCCTTCCAGCGTCTGGCTTGTCACGGCAGGGGTGAATGTGAGTCCATCCAGCTTCCCGACATTGTGACCTTCCACAACGACTTCTCCATCAAGGCCGACGCCTGCGTCCATAGCTTCCTCCGAGTTCAAGCTTTTTAATAGCGCCGAGGTACGACGGTCTACAAATTTCTCTACCAGACGCTCATGTAGCGCATCTGATAGCCTATCCTCAATGTCTCTCGTGCGAGATTGCCAAACTTTTATGTGTTGGATCCAGTCTGGCCGATTGGCTGCATAAGTCCAAGTGCGAATAGATGCAAGCCTTGCCTGCAATGCATCTATGTCGCCTTCTATGTTGTCTATGCGCTCTAATTGCTTGTTTATCCACGTATCTTGAAGGCGTGCATTTGGGTTTATCAATTTTTCTGCAAAAGATTGAACCAACCTTACATGGGCGTCAGGTCCGTGTTTTCTGAAATCAGGCAGAGTGCATAAATCCCAGAGCCGGCGAACATGTTCTTGACTTTTAACGAGGTCTTTTATCTCACTGTCGCCGCGCAAGGCCTGAAATGTAATTTCATCCAGTGCATCAGGGCAGCGTTTTAAACGGCGATGTGTGGCTGGTTTGTGCAAGCTGTCTGATAGTGCTTCTAGGGACGAATAATTGAGCCTTGAATTGCGCCATGAGAGAAAATCAATTGGATCAAAAGTGTGATTCTCAACCCGTTGGATATCTTCTTCTTCAAATAAGAAACAATCGCTGGTTTCGCCAAATGTACCATCATCGCGAAAGCGACCTGCGCGACCAGCAATTTGCGCTGCTTCATCTGCTCTAAGAAAACGACTGCGATGACCGTCAAATTTTCGGCGACTTGCAAAAGCGATGTGCGAGACATCCAAGTTCAAGCCCATGCCGATTGCATCTGTTGCAACCAGATAGTCGACTTCACCAGATTGATATAATTCTACCTGTGCATTGCGTGTACGTGGTGACAAAGCACCCATTACAACAGCAGAACCTCCACGCTGGCGACGCAATAACTCGGCAATGGAGTACACTTCCTCTGTCGAAAATGCGACGATTGCCGTTCTTTTGGGCAGTTTTGTAATCTTGATTGGGCCAGTATAATTAAGCTCAGAGAAGCGCTCTCTATGTTCAGCATCTACATGAAGATCCAATGCATTGAGCACTGGACGCATGGTTTCTGCACCCAATAGCATTGTTTCGTGTTGGCCTCTGGCGTGCAGTATTCTGTCTGTAAATACGTGGCCGCGATCTGGGTCACGCGCGATCTGAATTTCATCAATCGCGAGAAAAGATACGGGGATAGAAAGTGGCATAGCCTCGACAGTACAGGCATAGTAGCGTGCATTTTTGGGGATAATGCGTTCTTCACCTGTCACCAATGCAACGAGGCGTTCGCCTTTGATCTTGACCAATTTATCGTAAACTTCGCGCGCAAGAAGCCTTAAAGGTAGGCCAATCATCCCGCTTTCATGCGCGACCATTCGCTCAACGGCTAGATGGGTTTTTCCTGTATTGGTTGGCCCCAAAACCGCGCGGACATTCTTTATCCCTAAGGTCATTGGTGGCTCCATAGTCTATTTTGGGCGAGAAATATCACCCCATATTGCGTCTTACAGCGTCTGCGGTGCCACGCTAGAGCGTGCCAATCAATATTAGCAAGGGGATTTTTATATTTTTGAAATCAGAAAGGCTTCAACCTTGATCCGATTTGTTTGTATCGGATGCATCAGCTTGATCCATTTCTAGGGGAAGATAAGTGATCTTTTTGGCTTCCACAGTGATCTTGCCGCGTTTTTCTGAACGTGCCTCAATTTGAATGGGTACACGCAATTCACCTGGTCCCATATCTGCTAGAACCATCGATATCCAACGTATGTCTTTCGCTTCCTTGGCACGTTGTTCGGGTGTCTTCTTTTTATAACCAGCTAGTTCTTCGTATCGAACTTGGCAAACATAGGCTGGGCCTTTCCATCCTTTAAGGTCAATGCTTTCGACATGCCGACCATTTTCCAGATGGATGTTGTATCTGCCTTTACCGTCAAATACACGCGCAACGCCGCTGCATGGCACATCTGAAGCAGCCTTTGGCGCAAGTGCAAGCTGGAGGAGGCCAGAAATTGGGTCTACGGCTTCAAGCTTTTGCTCTAGCGTTGCAGCAGGGTCTCCAAGGTCACCATGCTCGGGGATGACATTTACTTTTACAGTTTTGCCATCATGCGTGATTTCGGTTGAACGGTTTTTCCGGCCCTCATCATCTTTAGCAAAATAGTGCCGCAGTTGGAGGCCTGTATCTGTGATGTCACCATTTGAAATGAGCGTAGAAGAATAATTGACAAACCAATCAACAATGCCAGCAACACTAGCACGGGTGTGGATGTTATATTTGTCTGGATAAACTTCAGCCGAGATTGTTGCCTTACCGCCTTTAATTTGAGGCAGCCAGTTCGTTGGAGGGACAAAAGCTTCCATTTCGACAACGAATTTGCGCGCTTTACCGTTTTGAATTGTATCAATTGGACGAACAAAATCATGTGTCTCGGTACTTTTGACTGTCTTCAATTCAGGTGAAGCTGTCGCAGATATGCCTGCCCAAACTAGTAATCCAGTTGAGATTAAGCTTGTGCGCAAAATGGTTTTTAAACGAGACATAAGCGAAATACTCCAAGGCGAACTCTAAACAGATGCTAATTCAGAAACCAACATAATGGCGAATTGCGGACAAAATAACTGCTTTGTGACGGCAAAATCAAAAAATAGATCAATTCGCTGTCACAAACTGAAATAGTTTTGGGTTTCTGGCATATTTAGGATATCGGGTGGGTTAAATGACCGTAATTTTCGGGTTCAACTCTTTATTCTTGAAGAAAGAACGCGGAAGGACCAACTTGGGTGTTGACGAATGAGCATCTGCCGTGTAATTCCCGCCCTTCGATTTTTTAATAAGCCGAGCGCGCGCACTAGAATTGAAGCGGCTGCGCCTCGCTAACATAAGAGACTGAGCATATGTCACGCGAATGCGAGCTTACAGGCAAGAAGCCAATCACAGGCAACAACGTTAGTCACTCTAACTTGAGAACTAAGCGTCGTTTTTTGCCAAACTTGGTAAAAGTATCTTTGCGCTCTGAAGCTCTTGGACAAGAGTTCAAGCTTCGTATCGCTGCTTCAGCGTTGCGTACTGTAGACAAGCGCGGTGGCCTTGATGCTTTCCTTGCAAAGGAAACAGAAGAAAAGCTTAGCGCAAAAGCAGCTAAAATTAAGCGCGACATCGCGAAAAAAGTAGCTGAAGAAGCTGCTGCTTAATTACTAACCTTGAAGGTTAGATGAAATTTCAACGCGCTCTGGTATTTCAGGGCGCGTTTTTTATTGTCGCATTCCCTAATCCGTATTGAACGACTATGCCTTGGGATGAATGATAAGATAAATTTGTTTGGATGAGATGCCATGAGTATTCTTCAACGTATGACCCAATTGATTACGGTTCTTGTAGCTGTTTTCTATATCTCGGCCTGTAGTGGAGAAAAGCGCCCAGACACTATTTATATTGGCGGTAGGATTTATACAGGTAACCCTGAAGCGCCTATTGCTGAAGCTGTCGGGACGATTAAAGCGCGCATTGTGTATGTTGGTGATGCCAATGGTATTGTTGGTGATACACATCCCACAACAAAGCTGGTCGATTTGAACGGGCAGGTCATGTACCCTGGGCTAATCAACACGCATACAGGTGCGCTTGTTGAAGGTTTAGACGATACGGCAGGTAGCCAGATTGAAGCAGCCGCAATTGAGTATGCCAAAATGGGTTGGACAACCCTTCATGCATTCAATGTGGTGCCAGAGAATGTGCGTATAATGGAAGATTTGGCGATGTCTGGTAAATTACCCGTGCGCATTTACAATGTGCTCAATCAGGCTGGCTTTGAAAGCCTTGTTTCTTATGGACCGGGAGTGTCTCCAGGTGGATTAGTGGAAACGCGGACAGTGCTCATTGATACCGCCCAACCATTTGACCAGTTTGTAGAGACGGGTGAGACACCTAGTTTGGAAGAAGCAATGAAGCTTGCCTTGAAAAGTCATGTGCAATTGGTTTTTAAAGTCCAAACCATTGAGTTTGATCAGTTGCTAGATAATATTGAAATCGCTTTTCATGATGCATTGCCTGACGCTGATCCGCGTTGGCGTATTCTTGCGGATGACGCGTTATCGCCGGCATTGATTGAGCGCGCAAAAAGCTTGGGGCTTGAGGTTGAGCGCAGCGGTGAACTGAAATTTGAAGACATTTTTAGCAAAGACACAAAGCTGGAAAACTATACAACAGGCGCCGCTTATATTGGTTTTCGTCAAGATATGATCGGGTCAATAGAGGTCGGTAAGCTTGCCGACTTCACAATTATGAATGGAGATTTGTTTGCTGCGGCATCCGAATCTGATGCAGCTAATGATATTAGGCCGGTCATGACAATTATCGGTGGCGCGCAAGCATGGCCAAGACCAGAAAAATCTCTTCCAGTCTTTGGTCAGTGAGAATTTAGCCGTTTAGGCAAATATCGAAACTAGCTGACGTGCTAGCATCACGCATTCACCGGATGTGTTCCAGATAGCCATATTCTGGCTTGAGAATCCACCGCCAGCGCTGTCGGCGGTTGTGCGTACAAGCCACCAACCTTCTTCTGTCGTTGGGTTGTCACCAAGCATATTGATCATCCAATTAACACTCGACATTGGTGTCCATTCTGACATGGAGGTTCCGTAGGCAGGAATAAGCGCATCTGCCAATGTGATAAGCCCAGTCATGCTTTTTCGAGCATCTTCATCATTGTGCCGTATCCACCAATACAGGTCAGGCGTTTCTGCTTTGGCAAATGGCATATTGTGGATTGGTGCGACTTCGAACTGACTGTAAAACAACGGAAATGGCGGGTGATAGGTTTCAATTGTCGGGTCGCTAAGGGGTGTTTTCTGAACTGGACTAACGGGCGCTGGATAATCCAAAATTGATTCTGTCCGGTGGTCGGCGAAGGTGAAAATGACTTCCGTCGCACAGTTTGCACCATTCTTTATTTCCGTGCGGTAGGATGATGATGTGCGGCCGCTACGAAGCTGAGCGACATCAATATCAACTTCGTCGCCAGTCGGGCCGACAAACGAAATCATCGCTGAGCGCAATGCTCTTTTTTCTCCGCTTATTTCACGCGTTGCATGATAGGCTAGCCCTGCGACAAGGCCCCCAAATGCAGATCTTCCCTGAGACCAGTCCTTATGGATGGGGGCAGTGAGTGTGTCTCCTGACCGCGTCATAGAGGTGAATATTTCAGAGAATTTCATAGAAAATCCGTTCGTCATATATGCTTTAGAAAAATATCATGACGAAAGATTAGGCTTGTGAAAACCCTGTCCTAAGGTCAGTTCATCGTTAAAAATGAATTCGAGGTGCTACTATTTATGCCCTAAAATTCGTATGCTGACGTCATGTCAGGGTCTTTGGCTGCAATTTGCTTGGCAAGGTCGACAATAACCTTGGCCTGCTTCCATGTTGCGTCATCCTGCATTTTGCCATCAATCATATGCACACCAGAACCATCTGGCATGGCTTCGAGGATTTTTTTGGCGAAGAGGACTTCATCAATTGCTGGAGAAAACACGTCTTTTGCAATTTTGATTTGGTTAGGGTGTAGGCTCCATGCGCCGGCACATCCCATGAGGAAAGCATTTTTAAATTGTTGTTCGCAGGCATCTAGATCAGCAATATCTCCAAATGGACCATAGAAAGCTTTAATTCCTGCAGTGCAGCAAGCATCAACCATTTTGGCGACCGTATAGTGCCATAAATCTTGCTGAGCAGCTGCGCGGGTACTGCCATCTGCATGCGGGTCTTCTATGACTTTGTAAAAAGGATGGCCGCCGCCGACCCGAGTTGTTTTCATTGCGCGAGAGGCGGCAAGATCGGCGGGGCCAAGTGAAATTCCGTGCATACGTGGTGAGGCGAGGCATATTTCCTCGACATTTTGAACGCCTTCAGCCGTTTCTAAAATCGCATGAAGCATGATTGGGCGTTTGATATTTGCTTTGGCTTCCAGCTGAGCGATTAATTGGTCAGCATAATGTATGTCCCACGGGCCCTCGACTTTGGGCAGCATTATGACATCTAATTGATTGCCTGCTTTTGTGACTAATTCTGTGACATCATCTAAAAACCAAGGTGAATTCAAGCAATTAACTCTTGCCCAAAACCCCGTTCCTGTTGCCGCAAAATCAAACTCTTTTGCCATTGCCAAAGCACCAGCACGTGCCGCTTCTTTGGCGTCAGTTGGAATGGCATCTTCAAGGTTTGCGAGGATAACATCTGCTTTTTTTGCGATGTCGCCTGATTTTGCACGTACTTTTTCGATATGTGGCGGCACAAAGTGAATCATGCGTTCCACATTGACGGGAAGTTCACGAAAAGGAGCGGGTGCGCCAATAGCTAAAGGCTTGAAGAAGCTGCGTGGTGGTTTTGCTTTAGACATTTTGGACCCTTCCCGTATCGAATTTTATATATTTTCTTCGAAACTAAACTTTATGCTGCACTGCGTCAATTAAAGATTTTAGTCGATAAATTTGGTCGCAAAATTAGTATGGGTTAGAAAGGGGATGCGCAGCTTCCAGGAGCTTTTGCAATTCATCTGTCATGACGTGGGTGTAGATTTGCGTTGTTGATATATCGGCATGGCCTAGCAGCATTTGGACTGCGCGCAGATCAGCGCCGCCTGATAAAAGGTGTGTTGCGAAGGCATGTCTTAGCGCGTGAGGTGTGACTCTTTTGGGAGAAATTGCGGCTTTAGTGGCGAGGTTCTCTAGTATTTGTGCTAGTCTTCTGCGTGTGAAGTGCCCAGTTTTTCCGCGTGAAGGAAATACGTATTTATCAGCGATTTTACGGGTTTCATTCTTGGGAAGAAATTTCTCACGTACACTAAACCATTGCTCAAGTGCATCTCTAGCAGGTTTGCCTAACGGGGTTAAACGGTCTTTATCTCCCTTACCTCGTATAATCAGCGCCGTATCTTTTCCGCGTGGAAGAGATGACATTGGAAGTTCACAAGCTTCTGACGCGCGAAGGCCTGCGCTATATAATAATTCCAGAATACAGCGGTCTCTAATATCTGAGGGTTCATCGCCATCGGCGGCATTTATAAGAGCGACAACTTCTTCTTTTGACAACACGTCTGGAATGTTGCGGATGATTTGCGGGCCGTCTAATCGTGAGGTTGGATCATCTTCGCGTTCGCCTTCTTCTAATTCAAATTTGAAGAAGGATTTTAACGAAGACAATCGACGAGCAGCAGTTGATTTTGCCATACCCCGGCTGTCCAAGTCGCGCATATAAGCGGACAAGTTTTCACCATTTGCTCCAACTAAGCCGCATTTATCTGCGAGGAATTCAGACGCATCAGAAAGGTCGCGTCGATAGGCATCCAGCGTGTTTTGTGAGGCACCTCTCGAGGCGCTCATCATTTCAAGGAAAGCATCGACGCGGCGAAAATCAAGACGCACGGACATAGCGATTTGTCACTTTCTGAAAATAGACCCTATCATATTGATAGAAATCAATTTTTTTGTTTACCCCATGGTGCAAGAGCTTCAAATGCGATGGCTTTGGCATTTTTTTCTAAGCCGTTTTGGCTCAACGTGTTTAAGCTATTTGTATAGGGGATGAGTGAACCAGAATGAGGTTGATTGTCTCTTAATATTAAAAATGCACGCAGCACAGCTTCGCCTGTTGCATCAGTGCGCAACGCTGTATCCATTTGATAATCTTGTAAAATTAATTCCATGCTTGGAACTGAATTTTGATAATCAGCGATCAAATGCCGTGCTTCTGGTGGAAGTTTGTATCCGATACCTGACATTAGCGACAGCAGCTGTGCTGATTCAATTGGGTGCTGTTCATTTTGCGTCATGAGGCTTTGCGCAACTTTTGTAATGTCTTGAGATTTAGCACTGTCAGTCGCGAGCAAGATTAAAACATCAAAGCGCGCTTTGTCCCATTCTGAGTGTAAAATGGGTGGTAAACGTGCTGGTGGTGGCGCTTCAATGGTAGGTGGCTGTCCATTTACTGCTGAGTTTGGTGCGTTTTGGTTGGCATTTAATGCGGCCAATTGTTCATCGAGTGTGAGCGATGTGTCATTTGGCTGCTGACTTAGTGTCGGCGTCAAATTCATTGGACCTGATGCAAGCGGTTTTCCTGTTGCAGGATCAATTTGCACGGGCTGAGGTTGTTGAACCAAGCCAGTAGGTTGCATCGTTGTTGCGGGAGCTGGCGGTGGTTCATCAAATGTGTTGTCCATCGCATCGCGCCATTTTTTCGCAAGCGCAATATCACCTGCTGCAAGTGCAGCTTCGACAAAGGATGGGCTGAGTTGGGCAGTCTCTCTAATTTGCGGAATGGATTTTAGCTCTGGCAGCAAAATTTTGGCGTTGAGTGAATAATCCTGAGCGTTTCCATAGGATGCTGCGAGCGCAGCAATTAACTGAGTAGCTTTGTCTTGCATGGAAAGCGCGGGGTTAGTGACACTATCAACGGCGCGCTCTAGCGGATTTCTAAGGATATCTGAGTCAGCTTGTGGCTGTTGATCTGCTGGAAGGTTTGGATCAGGTGCAATCATTGCTGGCTTTGGTGATATAACAGCGCGGCGAACTTTGGCAGCTTCTATAATGCCAGCTCTAGCAGCGTGCAGCATGGCTTGCATGCGGATTTCATCTGATGCGTCTGTGCGCTCAGAAAGAAGCGCAGCATATGTCACCGGGATACTTGTGGCGGCATCGGGTGCGGCTGGCAGGTCGGCAGCTAATGAAAGCGCGATCGCAGCACCAGAAGAATAATTAGCTGGTGGAAGTTTTACTTTGTCATTTCCGGCTTTGACTTCGGCAATAGCGCCAACGGCTTCAAAAAACCAAGGGTCTTCTTCACCAGTGGAAACAGCCATTTCGGCAGCGAGGTTTGCCGCAGCTGCATTTCCCGCTAGCGCAAAACATGTTGCGCGAAGTGTTTGCCAATATGGGTCTTCACTTGGTGCTAGCTCAACTGCTGCACAGGCGCGTTGATTATCACCTGTAGCGAGGTCTAGGTCGGCTTCATATTTGTGTGGATCTTCTGACCATGCTTCTGATGGAAAACGTTGAAGCAGATTATTGGCGTGGGCGTTTTCGCCAAGCTCACGCAAAAGACGCAGACGTTGGCCTGTTGCTTCATTGATATCGCCGATAGGTGCTTTGCCGCCGGACAATATGACAGCCCGCAATAAATTAGACTGAGCAGATGAAAGCAGGTGTCCGTCAATTGATCCGAGGAGTTCATTGACTGTTTGTGCGCTTGTGGCTGCCCAAAGATTTGAGTTTAAGCCGTTTGTTTTGCCGCTTTTCCAGCCGACACCCCAAGGGTCAACTTCTGTCAGCGAGCCTGAAGAGATGATTTGAGCTGTTGCGGGTAGGCTTAAAACGCTGGCAAGGACTAGAATCGATGCTGAAATACACTTAGCGGATTTTAACATTTGTTGCCTCCATGCGAATCTCTTCTACATTCGGCGCATTCTTTTCGGCTTTATCAGCAAAGTAAAATACACCCCCAGCTGCTACACCTACGAGCAATAATAGAAAAATCAGCTTTGGAAGCATGGATTTTTCTTTTTTTCCGGCCATTCTTTGGTTTCGCATGAATTGCTCCCATCTTACGGGTTGTATAAGCGTATATTGAGTCTATCGGCAAAGAGCTTTTTTGTGACACACGGTTTATCGATTGAAAACGACCAAAAAGCGGCAAAGGTGCAGTTTAATGCACAAGATCCGCATAAACAGACAATTGTGCTTGTGGGTATCATGGGGGCAGGTAAGTCTTCTGTGGGCCGGCGATTGGCGCAAGAATTGAAGATTCCATTTTTTGATAGTGATGACGAAGTGGAAAAAGCAGCGTCTATGACCATCCCGGAAATTTTTTCAAAACACGGTGAAGAAGAGTTT
This sequence comes from Hirschia sp., assembly GCF_058892565.1. Taxonomy (NCBI): domain Bacteria; kingdom Pseudomonadati; phylum Pseudomonadota; class Alphaproteobacteria; order Hyphomonadales; family Hyphomonadaceae; genus Hirschia; species Hirschia sp. The sequence goes on from NZ_JBZXVU010000041.1 coordinate 64,676, forward strand.
AGACGCGTCGAAGCGCGCGTGATTGAGCGCCTGCTTGAAGAACCTAGAATGATTCTGGCGACAGGTGGCGGCGCGTTCATGAATGAAGCGACGCGAGAAATCATGCTGAAAAATGCTATTACGGTTTGGCTGAATGCTGATCTTGAAACCTTGTGGCGGCGTGTCAGTAAAAAGGGCGGCCGGCCTTTATTAAAGAAGGAAAATCCAAAACAAGTATTGGCTGACCTTCTAACTTTAAGAAAACCGATATACGCATTGGCCGATTATGAAGTTGCGTCCATAGATGGCCCACATAAAACGACGGTCGATGCCGTGCGTTCGGCGTTGAATGTTTGAGTGAGAAGTGAATGACTAATAAATCTGCCATGCAAGTTACCGTCGCTTTGGGCGAACGTAGCTATGATATTCACATAGCGAGCGGGTTATTGTCGCGTGCGGGTGAGTTGATCAAACCAATTTTGAAGCAGCCTCGCGTTTACATTGTGACAGATGAAAATGTTGCGAAAATTCACTTAGAAACGCTTAAAGCTGGGCTGGCCAAAGAAGGCATTTCCTCATTTGTGGAAGTCTTGCCGCCCGGCGAGTCGACGAAATGTTATGCTAATCTTGAAAGCACGATTGATGCATTAATGGCGCAGGGCGCGGATCGCAATGATGTTGTCATTGCGCTTGGGGGCGGCGTCATCGGTGATCTGACGGGCTTAGTTGCGGGGCTTTTGAAACGCGGAATGCGTTTTGTACAAGTGCCGACAACATTATTGGCGCAGGTAGATTCGTCAGTGGGCGGCAAAACAGCGATCAACTCAAAAATGGGTAAAAATCTGATTGGGTTGTTTAATCAGCCTGAAATGGTGATTGCTGATCAGGATGTTTTGCAGACATTGCCTGTGCGTGAATTGCGCGCTGGTCTTGCGGAAGTCATCAAATATGGCTTGATTGATGATGTTGGATTCTTTGAATTTATCGAGCAAAATGCTGAGAAGTTGAATGCTGCTGATCCAGAAATATTATCCGAAGCTGTGCGTGTGTCATGTGAAGCGAAAGCGCGGATTGTGTCAGAAGATGAAACAGAGCGTGGAAAACGGGCCTTGCTCAATTTAGGTCATACATTTGCTCATGCTTTAGAGCGTGCCAATGGGTTTGGTCCTGCGTTATTGCACGGGGAAGCTGTTGGAACGGGGATGGCAATGGCATTTCGCTATTCCCAAGCCTTAGGATTGTGTTCTGGACAGGAAGCTGTTCGGGCTGAAAAGGCTATATTTGAGCTAGGCCTTGAAACAGATGTACGTAAATTATCAGGTGGTCCTTACGAAGGCGATGCTTTGTTGGAACATATGATGCATGACAAGAAAACTGAGCAGGGAAATCTGACCCTTATTCTCGCCAAGGGAATTGGGCAGTCCTATATTGAGAAACAAGTAGATGCCGATAGTTTACGGGCATTTTTGAAAATTGAAACGGCGGACTAGATAAGACAATATGAATATTGATGTGGGATTGGTGTTGCCGCCAATAATCGTGTTTGTCCTATTGATGATGTCGGGGTTCTTTTCTGGGTCTGAAACAGCTCTGACGGCTGCATCTCGAGCACGTATGCTGAGCCTTGAAAAAGAAGGCAAGAAAGGCGCTGCGCGTGTTGTCAGGCTTTTATCAAACCAAGAAGGCTTGATCGGGTCTATTCTGCTTGGGAATAATCTGGTCAATATTCTCGCAACATCCATTGCGACGTCATATTTGTTGAAAATTTTTGGCGCAAATGGGGTTGCTGTGGCGACGGCTGCAATGACTGTTCTTGTGTTGGTGTTTTCAGAGGTTATGCCAAAAACATATGCGCTGAATAATGCTGACCGCACGGCCATGTCTGTTTCTTGGCCGATATCAATTCTTGTCTTGGTGCTGAAACCCGTTGTGCGTTTTGTGCAGCTTGTCGTGCGCGGAACTTTATCTTTGTTCGGTGTTAAAACAGAAGCTGATGCTTTCTCTCCAGTTGATGAAATTCGCGGTGCAATTGATATGCACGTTGTGGATGGAAATGTGGAAGTTGAAGATAAGCACCGTTTGGGCGGTGTTTTAGACCTCAAAGAGCTAACTGTTGCTGATGTCATGGTGCACAGAAAATCGATCATCATGATTGATGCGGATATTCCACCTGATGACATTGTGCGCCAAGCGCTTGAAAGCCCGCACACCCGATTGCCTTTATATCGAGGCGATAAAGAAGAAATCATCGGAATTCTACACGCGAAAGATTTGCTGCGCGCCATTATGGAAGCGGAAGGCGATTTTTCCAGCCTTGATGTGGAAAGCGTGAAACGAAAAGCATTATTTGCGCCCGAAACAACATCTTTGCAGGATCAGTTGGATCATTTCCAACAGAGTCAGTCTCACTTTGCCATCGTGGTTGATGAATATGGTGCGATCATGGGTTTGATTACGCTGGAAGATATTCTCGAAGAAATTGTAGGTGAAATTCGAGATGAACATGATGTGACGGTAGAGGGTGTTCGCCCTCAGCCGGATGGATCTGTGTTTGTGGATGGATGGGCACCTATTCGGGATTTGAACCGTGCGATGGATTGGGACTTGCCCGATGAGGAAGCCGTGACTGTCGCTGGACTGGTGATTCATGAAACGCAATCTATTCCTGAGCCAGGACGGAAATTCGTGTTTCACGGTTACCAATTTGAAATATTGCGTAAACACCGCAATCAGATTACGGGCTTGAGAGTCAGACGCGATCTGGGACTGTAGTTTTATCCGTATACTGTTTTTCCAACACAACTTTAGACGTGTTTTAAGCACGTGCCATTTGTGACAAAATGTGGCTAATTGTGGCAAAATGTGGCCAAATTGAGGAGACCGATTGATCTGAGGGGTGGTTATGGTGTCGGATAATATTGCAAATAGTTTATTTGTATTCGCGAGAGAAGCGAAAGAATGCACAGATGTGCCAGCTTTGGGGCGACTTTTTCAAGACTTAGTTGCGCCTTATGGTGTCACTGCAAGTTCCGCATGGGCGGTCATTGGCGGTGATGTGAAGCTAAGCCGTGGTTTTGGTGAATGGCCGAAAGTTTGGGCGCGCCATTATGCCGATCAGAGATATTTTGAAGTAGATCCGGTGTTTGAATCTTTATTGAAAGGTTTTGATGCTGGGTATTGGGATGAGTTGGTGTCTAATTTGCCTGTAAGCCAAGCTGGTTTGAAGGTGATGGAAGATGCTGCTGCTCATGGATATGCTGATGGGTATAGCCGTCTTATACCAACATTAAATGGGTCTTATTATCTTGTGTCGCTTTATGGGAAGACATTAGTACGTGATCCCAATGTGCGTATTCTTTTTGATCTTGCGAGTATAAAATTCGTGCATGAAGGTGTGATGCTACTGAATCGGCGTGTTGGAACACCGCTTAAAGACCATGATCTGACAAAGCGTCAAATTGAGGTGCTGCAAGCCAAAGCAAATGGACAAACAGACAAGCAAACGGCAGATCGTCTAGGCGTGAGCGTTAAAGCGGTGGAGGGCCATTTGACAAAGATTCGCAAGCAGATGAATGCACGTACAACTTCCCAAGCGATTGGTCTTGCGCGCGGTAAGGGCCTTATCCCGCGAAGTTATAATTCAAAATAGAAATATTTCCTTTCAAAATGGGGTTTTCCCTAGTTGTTCCTGAAGCAAGTCCTCGGATATACACATCCAATGCCTCTTGGTTGGGGGGACGTAAATTTACCTTCTCAAATAGAATATCGAATTTTGAGAAGGTAATTTTTCCCGACTTAAATCAGCTGATCAATCTCACTCGAATCGTGGTTTAGCCGCGTTTTCTGCAAAAGATGTTTCGTCAGGCAGGTCGTCTCAATTGTCTAAATTCGGTTTTACGATGCGTATTGAGAGTGCGTGAAGCCCTGAATCGAACTCAGATTGTAGAGTTTCGTTGATTTTTCTGTGAATTTCGACACGGTTCATGCCTTCAAAGCTTTTGGACCAGACTTTAATGCTGTAGTGTGTCTCGCCAGTTGGGCTAGCACCTGCGTGACCGGCATGAAGATGGGATTCATCTTCGACTTCCAGAAGTTCAGGTGTTAAAACAGTTATTAGTGCAGTGCGGATTCGGTTTTGTCGGTTTGTCAATTCTTGATCCTTTAGCGAAGGTAGGTCATTTAAAGTCTTATGGCAGATTCTGAAGACTCAAAAGATGGTTTCCGCGCAAAGTTCGTGGATATTCGTATTAAGCCCCCAGGGCATCGCGGACGCAAGAACGTGCGCAATAAGCAGCCTGTTTCAGATAAAGTATGTGAACACAAGGG
>NZ_JBZXVU010000042.1:0-19380 GCF_058892565.1 Hirschia sp.
ATCAGCACACCTTCTTGTGTTTCGTTGAGGTCCATGAGCCGAGCAAGCAGTTCTGGCCCCATCTCAGTCACAGTTGTACGGATTGGATGGCCTTTTTTTCCATAAAGGTCCCAAAATATGCTTGGCGTGACGCCATATCCAAAATCGTCAAATCCAATTTTAGCAGAGCGCGCAACCAATTTATCATGTAGTTTATGTGCTGGATCACCTGCTTGAGAAAGCCCCGAAAGATCGCCCTTCACATCAGCACAGAAAACAGGAACACCTGCTGCAGAAAACCCTTCTGCCATGATCTGAAGCGTGACCGTTTTACCTGTCCCTGTCGCTCCGGCGACCAGACCGTGCCGATTTGCACGAGAAAGTATCAATTCTTGAGACAGTTTGTTTTCTGGTCCACCGCCACCAAGGAAAATTGTATTCTCGCTCATAAGCATAATCCTAGCTCGTAAATTTGATTCGTTTCGCTCAGACAATATGACCCCAAAGCTTAAGCGACAATCACGTCAGGCCACATAAATACAGCTAGAGGCAGACTGCAACACGAATAATCGTTTAGGAACAATTGACCCCAAGGTGAGTTTAGGGATTGTAAAAATACAAAGCACTTTGTTGAGGAAAGGTTTTACAATGGGCTATTTACCGGCTGGGATATGGGTCATCGCTTCGGGCGTTATCACATATGGGTTATATGTCGGCGCAGATATTTTTGCGCCGTTCGCCTTAGCCGTTTTCCTCTGGCTGGTCATTGAAGGTTTTGCTCGCCTGATGCAGGAGCGCATTCCTAAACTTCCTAGATGGCTTGCTCAAACAAGCGCTGTGCTCATCGTGCTAGGCATCGCCCTAACCGTGACTTTAATATTCATAGATGGGTTAAATGATTTTGCGAAAAATGCTGGCGCATATGAAGCGCGCATCAATGAAATCCTGACCGAGATTTATGCCCGTTTCAACATCTTCACCGTCGCGCCACCTGATTTATCTCGTATGTTATTCAACGAAGAAAACACCAAATTCGTGCAGCCCATTCTAGATTCGGTTCAAGGTCTTGCCTCGTCTTTTGTCCTCATCATGATCTATATTGCGTTTCTCTTTCTTGCAGAGAAAAACTGGCCAACAAAATTAGACAATATCTTTCCAGATACCAAGACAAGATCCCAAGCTAGAGAAGTCGGCCATCAAGTTCGCAAGTCGATGGAAGAATACCTTTGGGTACAAACTGTCATCTCCGGCATTATCACTGTTATCACATACGTTACCCTGCTCATATTGGGTTTAGACAATGCACTCTTTTGGGCATTCATAGTCTTTTTTCTAAACTATATTCCAACAATAGGATCTATTGTTGCAGCTTTCCTTCCTGGATTATTTGCGCTCGCCCAACCTGAATGGCCAGCCTATATGCCAACCGACGCCACATTGAACGCGCTTATTGTTTTGGCCAGTGTGAGCATATGGCAGTTTGCAATAGGAAATTTCGTGCAGCCTCGCATGATGGGAGAATCTCTCAACCTCTCAGCTTTGGTCGTACTTGTTTCGCTTGCCATATGGGGTGCGCTGTGGGGTATCCCAGGAATGTTTCTTTCCGCGCCGCTGACAGTTTTAATGATGATTTTGTTTGCTCAAATACCAGGCGCACATTGGTTGGCAATTCTATTATCAGCTGATGGTCATCCCGTTAAAAACAAACCAATTGCAGCAAAAGACGACAGCGAAAACGCGTCTTCTGCATAAAATTTCAGTCTCACTACTTTCGAAATTATTGAAATAAAATAACATTCTAGGTTAAAATTTGCACGTGGGAATAAACAATCAAACGCTGCTTTTGATTGATTTAATGTTATTTAGAGTTGAAAAAACGAACAAATTACCCCACAATATTCACATCACATCATCGCTTCTGCGGTGATCGGATCGAGGTTAATTTGCAAGCGTCCCCCACCCAGTGCGCAAATTAATCGGTTAAAAGCGGTTGAGTGCGTCCCCGCTCAACCGCGACAAACCAGCGGAAAGTAGATTTGCGCCTAATCCCTTTGAGGAAACATCTCAAACCATTTGCCCTCCCCCATTAATTTGTCGATTTATTTTCATTCACTTCATCATTTCAGTGATTTTCTTGCATCTTTAACGCTTCTACAATGATAAGTCCTTGAAGATACAAAATGCGCTTCTAATAGAGCATTTTTTAGGGAACAAGACTTGGAACCTTAAGTTAGATTAACCAACTTAAGATAATAAAGCGATTGTAAAAATCGTACATCATGGGACGAAACTATGGCATTTCAGGCGACGAATTCCAGTTTAGCATTTGCTGCAGAGGAAATTCTAAATTCAGCAGCAATAAAAACAAAGACGAAGCAAAGCGCAAAAAAACTCGAAGCTAGAAATGAATTTCTAAAACAGTTCTGTAATAGCGCGTCGATGGATGAATTTGCACCATTCTCGGCTGATGATGCTGCGATAAATGCGATAGAGCTTTGGAATTTTTCACTCAGCCTAGATACAGATCAACGCACAATTCGTTCCCGACCTTGCCTTGGGGCTGATGAAAAAGACATGCAACGCCATGTCTTTGAAATTGTCGGACCTGATATTCCATTCCTCGTTGATAGTGCCGTTGCCGCTCTGGTTGAAGCCGGTGTTGAAATCACAGCCATCGTGCATCCCGTTGTCGACGGATCATCTCTAATTCAGATACACACACCGCCCCTATCTAACTTGCGCGCCGCTGAGATAGAAAAACTCTTAAAGCTCACTTTCAATGATGTGTCTCTTGCCACGCTAGATCATGATGCAATGAAGAAAGCCATGCGTGACGCCGCGGCTTCAATTTTAAAAATGCCCGTCATTGAAGGCAGAAGTTCGGAAGAACTCGAAGAATACGCCAATTTCCTAACTTGGTTAGAACAGGATCACTTTTTCTTCCTTGGAGCACGCACTTATAGCTACTCCAACAATGCCTCTTCAGAAACAGGCGAAACAACAGTACTCGAACCGAAAATTGTCGGCAAAGGTATGGGCATACTTCAGGATGTGAACCGCCATGTTCTTTCCCACGGAACAGAACCTGCCGTCCTGACACCACGCATCCGATCTTTCCTAAATGAACCCTCGCCAATTATCGTCACAAAATCGAATGTGCGTTCTCGCGTGCACCGCCGCGTATATGCTGATTATGTCGGTGTAAAACAATTAGACAAAAACGGGAATGTTATTGGAGAAATCCGCTTTCTAGGATTGTTCACGGCGGCGGCCTACACCCGAATGGCTAAGGATGTTCCGCTCATCCGTCGCAAAATCCAACGTGTAAAAGAAATTCTGGATGTGGGAAGTTCTAGCTATTCTACAAATGCACTCAACAATGTTTTAGAAACCTACCCCCGAGATGAATTGTTCCAAATCTCGGAAGATGATCTTGCGCGTTTCTCATATAGTATTCTGAGTCTGTATCAGCGTCCCCGCACACGCCTCTTCATTCGTAAAGATCAGTTTGATCGTTTTGTATCCGCACTACTTTTCACGCCACGCGACAATTATTCACCAGAACTTCGGCGCCAAGCCCACACTGCAATAGCAGAAGCTTATGAAGGTCGCGAGTCTGCTTTCTACCCTAGCTTTAATGACGGACCGCTTGCACGTGTGCACTTTATCATTGGTTTAAGCCCCGGACACGCAGAACCCGATATTGACGCCCTCGACATAAAACTACGCCAGATGGCTGAATCGTGGGAAGATGGATTGGCCCGCGCCGACCGTTTGCTAGAAACACCAACGCCTCACCTTCTTGGACACCATTTCAACGCAGCTTACAAAGAAGCTTTTGCGCCAGAAGAAGCCATTAAAGATTTATCTCTCATCAACAACATGAAAGATGATGAAGAAGTTTTGGTTCGAGCTTACCCAAGCTCTAAAATAGGCACAACTCGCTGTAAAATATACAGAAAAAATGATGTTTTAGAACTATCAGACATGGTGCCTGTATTAGAAAACATGGGTTTACGTGTCCTATCCGAAACCGGATTTCCGATAGTATCTAATGCTGACCAAGACAGCCGCACTACAGTTTGGATACATGACCTAGAGCTTCAATTTTCAAATCCAGACACAATTCTTGATCACAAATTCGAAGATGCATTTGTTGCCGTCTGGAATGGACACACAGAAGATGACCGCTTCAATCAACTTGTCCTTCACCTTGACATTTCTTGGCGCCAAGCCGCACTTATCCGTACTCTTTGCAGATATCGTCAACAAACAGGAATGGACGCATCGCAAGAGGTGCAAATCAATGCACTTGTGAACCATCCTGAAATTGCGTCAGAACTCGTCAACCTTTTTGATCAACGCTTTGATCCATCAACTGGTCCGGAAAATGCGGCTGAACTCAAAGATAGAAAAATCGCCGGTGATCACACCAGCGAAGCCATAGTCAAAGCATTAGAACACGTGTCTTCATTAGATGATGATCGTGTTTTACGCCGGACCATGCATTTGATAAATGCCATTCAGCGCACGAATTTCTATCAGCTCACAAATGACGGTGTGCACTACCCGCATATCTCCATTAAAATCGCCAGTCAGGAGCTAGAAGATCTACCTGCGCCTAAACCATTTAGAGAAATTTTTGTGTGGTCTCCTGTCGTTGAAGGTGTCCACTTGCGCTTTGGCCCAGTCGCACGCGGTGGACTTCGCTGGTCCGACCGCCGAGATGATTTCCGCACAGAGGTATTAGGGCTGGTTAAAGCTCAGCAAGTGAAGAATGCTGTTATTGTGCCGGTTGGATCTAAAGGTGGCTTCTTCCCGAAACAATTACCGACAACAGGCACTCGCGAAGACTTTATCAATGGCGGAATAGACGCCTATAAGATTTTCATCTCAGCCCTCCTCCAACTAACCGACAACATCAAAGATGGCGTTGCTGTACGCCCACAAAATGTATTCGCTTGGGATGGAGATGACCCCTATCTTGTTGTCGCAGCCGATAAAGGCACAGCCACTTTCTCCGACATTGCAAACGGTCTTTCACAAGATCATGAATTCTGGCTTGATGATGCCTTCGCATCCGGTGGGTCTGTCGGATATGACCACAAAAAAATGGGGATCACCGCACGCGGTGCATGGGAGGCAGTAAAACGCCATTTCCGTGAGATGAACAAAGACATCCAAAACGAGCCTTTCACAGTCATTGGTATTGGTGACATGTCTGGTGACGTGTTTGGAAATGGAATGCTCCTGTCAAAGCAAACAAAATTGCTTGCAGCCTTCAACCATCTACATATTTTCGTAGACCCCTCCCCAGACCCTGCAACGAGTTATGCAGAACGCAAACGCCTGTTTGAAATGGGACGTTCATCATGGACAGATTACAATAGTGATCTTCTTTCCAAAGGCGGAAAGATCTTTGCACGCGCTGATAAATCGGTCGAACTCACACCCGAAATTATGGAAATGACCGGTCTAACTGAAAAATCAGTTACGCCTGGGACATTGATCCGCGCAATCTTACGGATGCAAGCAGAATTACTCTGGTTTGGCGGCATTGGTACTTATGTCAAATCCGAAGATGAAGTCCATTCCCAAGCTGGCGACAAAGCAAACGACCATCTGCGGCTCAATGGAAAAGAACTCAATGTAAAAGTCATTGGTGAAGGCGCAAATCTCGGCGTCACCCAAAAGGGCCGGATCGAATTTGCCCGCAATGGCGGACGCATCAACACGGATGCTATTGATAACTCAGCCGGCGTAGACAGTTCTGACCATGAGGTAAATATCAAAATTCTTCTCACCGAAGCCATTAATGCGGGTGAGTTGAAAGTAGAAAACCGCGACGCACTTCTTGCATCCATGACAGATGATGTGGCTGAACATGTATTGGTCAACAACTATGATCAAACAGGTGCTTTAACGATTATGGAAAGCAGCGCCGTTGCGGATCTGGATGCACATGCACAATTTATGTCGACTCTGGAAGCAGAAGATAAATTAAACCGCGCTGTGGAATTCCTCCCAGATACTGATGCAATTGCTGCTTTGAAGGAACAAGGATTAGGGCTAACGCGCCCTGAAATGTCTGTTCTATTAGCCTATGCGAAGAATGATCTTTTTGCCGCCATTGTGGACAGTGATGCGCCCGATGATCCAGCGTTTCAGGAATATCTCAAAACCTATTTCCCTGCTGCGCTGAATAAATATGATATACCCCGCGCAAACCATCGCCTGAAACGGGAAATCATTGCCACACGATTAGCCAATCGTCTCGTCAATATGACTGGGCCTGTTTATCCTTATGAAATGCGCGATGCTTCTTCGGTCAACATCGGCACACTCGTACGTGCTTCAGAGGCTGCACGGGCTATATTTGGTCTTGATGATCTATGCGATCGTATTGATGCCTTGGACAACAAGGCACCCGCAGAAGCGCAAACACTTATGCGTCGCGAAATTATAGGGACTTTGCGTCAGCTTACCGCTGGCTTGGTGCAACCTATTCTTCGCGGCGATGAATTAGCCGATCTGGTGACAAACTACACAAAAGGTGTTGTCACGCTTCAAGCATCACTAAACTCATGCCTTAGCCAATTTGTGCAAGAACGCATCCGCAATCGCGCGGATGGTTTCATTGCTGCAGGCGCTCCAGAAGACATTGCTATGGATGCAGCCAGTATACGCATTCTTGCAACAGCCAGAGAAGCTGTGGATGTGTCGAGGAAAACAGGCTGGGACATCATACCAACAGCCCGCATTCAACACGCATTGGACGAAGTTATCGGCTTAGACAAAATGCGTGCTGCCGTAAGGGACATTCAGTTAGATGGTCACTGGGAACGGCTTGCTCTTCAACGTGTGGGGGATGCACTTCCCGCCCAACAATCTGCACTTTCTGAACTGGTTATCATGCACGCCCAAAAGGACGGGCACAAACCTGAAACACTTAGTTTCGATACCGCAAAAGAAGCTGTAGAAATGTGGCTGGCTCCTCTGAAGGTTGAAGTAAACCGCGTCACAGGGCCAATTGATCAATTTGACGCCTCAGATAGCTGGACTTTAGCCAAATTGGTTTTAGTTGGTGATGCTTTGCGAGAATTTGTTCAAAATTCTGTTGATAGAGTGTAAGACCTTATCGAAACAAGTATTTCGATTTAAAGGACAGAAGATTTGCGTGCAGTTTCCCTAAGTTTTAGAGACGCCCTGAACGATGATGCTGGGCGTCTCACCACGATTGGTCGTGAGACCTTTTCAGAAACTTTTGGTATGCTGTATAAGCATGAGGACCTTCAAAGCTTTTTAGATGAAAATTTCACCGTAGAAAAACAGCTCAAAGAAATTCAAGATCCCGAGATTGAAATACGCATTGCCGCGATGCGCACAAAAACAATAGCTTATGCAAAATTAGGCCCAGTAAAGCTGCCTATAGAGCACGACCCAGAAACATCATTGGAACTTCACCGCCTCTATGTTCGTCAAGAAGGACAAGGCGTCGGTGTTGGGCGGATATTGCTAACATGGGCGATTGAACAAGCACGGCAACGCGGTGCCAAATCAATCTATCTTGGCGTTTGGGAAAACAACCAACGCGCCATTTCCGTGTATGAGACACGCAATTTTGAAAAAATAGGTAATTACAAATTTCCAGTCGGCAATACTCTGGATAATGAAGTTATCATGCGTAAAAAATTATAACTCATCTTTCACACTGAAGTGGAACTTGCTTCATCTCCTCCAAATAGATAATATAAATGCAATCTATGTTGCCGCGGCTGCTGATCCGTTGATCAACATAGGACATTGCAATGCCACACAATCGCACCAGAGACTGGCGACGAGCCAATGCGCGTCGACACCTCAAATCGAACAAACAATCAAATAATACATTTAACTGGCCCCCTAAAAAGTGGAAGCATTTACATATACGTGCCACCAAACTTCATCGCGCACGCCAAATCGGCAAAATCTGGCCTAATAAGGAATGGACCTCCCTCATGAAAGATTCTGCGCCCGTCAAAATCCTTTTCGTTTGCTCGAAAAACCAATGGCGCAGCCCAACAGGAGAAGCAATTTTTCGCAATGTTGAGGGGATTTCAACACGCTCTGCCGGCACGAGCCGAAATGCTAAACATCCAATCAATATCAAAGATATACGTTGGGCCGATCTGATCCTTGTCATGGAACAAAAGCACCTCTCCAGGATCAAAGCAGACTTTCGTGATGAAACACGCTATAAGCAAGTTCACACACTAAATATTCCTGACGAATATCAATTCATGAACCCAGACTTGATACAATTGCTTGAAACCAAAACGGCAGCTATCCTGAATGAATTGAAACTATAAAGGTTGAAAATGAGCATGCGTGCGAGCCTCTATAGACATCTTGAACCATCGGTACGCGATAAGGGAATATCGCCTCTCAACCTATTTTTGATTGCACTTGTTCTCGTTAGTTTCCTGACCTTTTCATTGGAGACAGAAAAAACCTTTTCAGTTGAATTTCGAAACCAATTGGCTGTTTTCAACATCCTTGTGCTTGCTATCTTTGCGCTAGAATATATTGCGCGAGTGTGGGTTGCTGGCGAAAACCAAAATTTTAAAGGCATCAAAGGACGTCTGTCCTATATGCTGACCCCATTCGCGCTAACGGATTTATTGGCCTTCCTGCCTGAACTTATCGCACTGATTATCACAGCAGGTGATGCGCGCGCTATCGCAGCCCTTAAAGCGCTGCGTTTATTTAGGCTACTCAAACTAGCACGTTTCGTCCCTGCTTTTGGTATGCTTTGGTCTGCGCTTAAAAGGTCTGGTGCACAGCTTGCTGTGGCTCTCATTGTTGCACTCGCGCTAATTTATGTGTCCGCTATCGTCATTTACTTTATCGAAGGCGACATACAGCCCGAAGCATTTGGATCAATCCCGCGCGCAACATGGTGGGCCGTCGCAACACTAACAACTGTCGGCTATGGGGACTCCTACCCTATCACCGTTGCTGGCAAAATATTTGCTGGCATTATCGCACTGGCAGGCATTGGCGTCGTGGCCTTACCAGCTGGTATTTTTGCATCTGCGGTGTCGGATGAAGTTGATGAACGCGCGCAACAGAAAAAACGCAATAAGGGCTAATATATACCCTGAAATATTTGAAGCACTTGAATGTTACAGAATTTCAGGTTGAGAATGCCTCCGCTTTACAGAAAATCCGTAACAAAGGCACTCTCCGTCAACTGGACGCAAACTAAAAATCATGCATCGCGATCTGCCTATAGCTCTGCAATTGCCCATCTTTTGAACGCTTCCAGATACGAATACCTTTACCAGTTGCGACGCCAGTTTGATCGCCCCCAATCCAACGCAAATTATAGCTTGTATAAGAGATGGCACCCCATTGTGTTTTGTCTAACCGATCAACTGAGACATCGACAAAATCAAATGGCACCCAATATGACGTGTAATTTTTCAAAAAAGCTGCAATAGCATCACGCCCCTTCACAATAGGTGCATCATGTGGCGCATAAGCCGCATCTTCAGCATAAATCCACATCAATGTTTCGGGTTGCTGACGCTTCATCAGAACATCATTGAATTCGCTCAGCGCCGATACTTCATAGCTTAATTCATCGGACACAGTTATGCCGGGAATCCGTTGTGCAGGTGTGCTTTCTATGTCTGAAAAGTGCATTAATGATCTGATACCATCAAATGCCGCATCATAATTCCATGCGGAAGAAAACAGCTTTGTCGAACCATCCTCTTGTGTTTCCCACACATCAAAATATGTGCCGGTCAAAGATTTTTCTTCGGATGTTTCAGTGACGATCAAATCGGTTTGAAATGAACCGATTTCAACGATCAGATGACCAAGGTTTAAAACTTCATCGGTCGTCTTGATAAATTTCTTGGTATCAAATCGTTCAAAAAAAGCTTCATAATATTGAGAGATCTGCTCCATGCCTAAACCAGTTTCCTGATATTCTGGCATGACACGTCCATTTTCGGCAAAACTGCTGACCACGATTTCCAATTTCTCTTCCAGCATCCCTGCAGTAAATGCCTTGTTATGAGCCGCCCGAACCTCATCAATCATGTCGGCACTCGCAGATGTACATCCCCATGCTGCTAACGTTGTCAAAAATAATTGTCGTAGAAAAAAATGCTTCACTTACAGCCTCCCAATCTGTGATTTTATGTGATGATTAAAAGTTTGAAGAAAAAGTGTGGCAATATTCTGTTCAAATCGCCTCTGCACGTATCAACCAAACTATTCTTATCTTTGTCTAAGCTCTATAACTAGTTTATCCTATTCCTTCACAGGAGGGATAAATCAAATGTATTTCCTCTTTCCCTTTATAACGAGCAATGCTAGATCCAGCCGATGATATCACGTGATAAAATCCGCAACTTCTCCATCGTCGCGCACATCGACCATGGTAAGTCCACACTCGCCGACCGTTTAATTCAGGTTACCGGCGGTTTGACCGAACGCGAAATGACTGCCCAAGTCCTCGACTCAATGGATATTGAGCGCGAACGCGGGATCACGATTAAAGCCCAAACAGTGCGTTTGGATTATACGGCTGAGGATGGTGAAACATACATTCTCAACCTTATGGACACCCCTGGACATGTCGACTTCACTTATGAAGTGTCACGTTGTCTAAATGCGTGTGAAGGCTCCCTTCTTGTTGTAGATGCGTCCCAAGGTGTGGAAGCGCAAACATTGGCCAATGTGTATCAGGCCATTGACGCAAATCACGAGATTGTTCCCGTTCTTAACAAGATCGACCTTCCAGCTGCTGAACCTGAGCGCGTCAAAGAACAGATTGAGGATGTGATCGGGATTGATGCCTCAGATGCTGTTGAGATGTCTGCCAAAACAGGTCTTGGTGTGCCCGATGTGCTTGAGGCGATTATCAAACGTTTACCGCCGCCTAAAGATGGCGATGAAGACGCGCCGCTAAAAGCCTCCCTCGTGGATGCCTATTACGACCCGTATATGGGTGTGGTTGTGATTGTGCGCATCATGGACGGGGTGATGAAGAAAAAGCAGCGTGTCAAAATGCTGAAAACTGGCGCAAGCTATGAATTGGACCGTGTTGGTTATTTCCGTCCGGGCCGTTTGCAAGATGCCGATGCCCTTTATCCGGGCGAAGTTGGGTTCTTAACTGCCAGCATTAAAGAAGTTGCCGACTGTGCTGTGGGTGACACGATCACTGACGTTAAAAGGCCATGTGAAGGCGCACTGCCCGGCTTTAAAGAAGTTCAACCTGTTGTGTTTTGCGGCCTTTTCCCTGTGGATGCGGCAGACTTTGACGACCTTCGTAATGCGATGGGAAAATTGCGCCTCAATGATGCAAGTTTCTCATGGGAAATGGAAAGCTCTGCTGCGCTAGGCTTTGGTTTCCGTTGTGGTTTCCTTGGGCTTCTCCACCTTGAGATTATTCAGGAACGCCTGAGCCGTGAATTTGACCTTGACCTGATCGCGACAGCGCCATCTGTGGTCTATGAAATGGAAATGCGCGACGGCTCAATGATTGAGCTGCACAATCCTGCCGACATGCCCGATGTGATGCAGATTATGGAAATCCGCGAGCCTTGGATTGAATCGACCATCATGACGCCAGATGAATATCTGGGCGGCATTCTAAAGCTTTGTCAGGAGCGCCGTGGCCTCCAGACTGATCTTTCATATGTCGGCACACGCGCCATGGTGAAATATGAATTACCACTGAATGAAGTGGTGTTTGATTTCTATGACCGTTTGAAGTCTATCTCTAAAGGGTACGCATCGTTTGACTATCAGGTCAAAGAACACCGCGCCGAGGATCTTGTGAAGATGAGCATCCTCGTCAATGAAGAACCTGTGGATGCGCTGTCTATGCTTGTGCACCGCTCGCGCGCCGAAGGGCGTGGCCGGGCTATGTGTGAACGTTTGAAAGATCTTATTCCGCGTCACCAGTTTAAAATCCCTATTCAGGCCGCTATTGGGGGCAAGGTGATTGCCCGTGAAACCATCGCTGCCATGCGTAAGGATGTGACGGCCAAATGTTATGGGGGTGATGCCTCCCGTAAGCGTAAACTGCTGGACAAACAAAAAGCCGGTAAGAAACGCATGCGCCAATTTGGTAAAGTAGAAATCCCACAAGAAGCCTTTGTGGCTGCCCTTAAAATGGATGGGGACGGTTAGAAGCCTCTCCATTGCAGTGTCATCCCCGACGGCCACGCCGTCTGGGGATCCATCTCCCAATGTCACAATGCTAAAAACCTCAAGGCCTTTTGCTGGATACCCCGATGAGCAAGCTCATCGGGTGTGACACATTCTAGCTGATCTGAAACCGTCGACGGATTGCGAGGCCGGATAGAAAGAACAACAACAAAGATATTAGTATCTGTATAGCGCTAAAAAGAGCAAACAAAAGTTGGAACCCATGAGCGTCGCCCTTTAAAAAATACTCTCTCAAGGCTCTAAAACCACCTGTTGGAAACATATTAGACAAACTAAAAGAAAACGATTGCAACAACATTTCACTATTTAGCCCCCCCCAAGTCATGCAATTCAAATATTCACCTTCACATGAACGTAAGACAGCAAGAAAATAAAACAGAACCATCGCGAAAAAAACGGCCACAACTAAAATATACAATAGTGGTTTAACTATGGAGAGACCAAAATCTGAAAGATGTTTATATAAAAAAAGCGCGGCCTTTTCATACACTGAAATGTTGGGCATTTTTCTTCTAGTTTCCAACTCCAATCGGTAAAAATCATATGCATGTAATATCGCCCCATCTTTTTCACAAGCGTACTTCAAAGCACTTGAAGCATATGATAAAGCAAAGAGTGAATCCTCAGCGTTGTTAGAATTTTTAGCATCTTCAATGCATTGATTTTTCTCTAATTTAGTTAAAAGAGTATTCGCTGGGTTCAGCCATACTCCCCCCTCTAAAACTGCCATCCCAAACGCAGTAATGTACTTAATATTAACTCCTATCAAGCTCAATTTTTCTTTAAAAACAGCTTTATTAAATCCCCATCGCCAATTCTCTTCTTTCTCACCGAAATCAAGTCTAGAAAAATCCGCAACGCCTTGGAATCTTGCCCTAGTAAAACTAAATTTCGCTACGAAATGTATGTCATTGAAAAAAGCACTCCCAGCAAACAATGTATCATCAAAATTTACTTCCCCCTCAAATATAGTTTTTTCAAAATCACTAATGCCCATAAAAATGGCTCTATGAAAATCTATATTTTTTCCAATTTTAATTTCTCCACCCGCCTCCTGCTCGTAGTTTGAACGTAAACGAAAATCACCACGGCAATAAATCTTTGAAAAATCTACATTTTCAAATGCTGTGACTGCTAAAAAATTAGCATTCATTTCAAAATGTGCATTGCTAAAAGACACGTTGGACCAGAAAGACACTTCTGAAAAATTCGCTTCACTAAGAAAAACCGTATTAGAAAAATTTACACTTACCTTTGAACCTGAGGCGTTTTCTTTGCCATGCCTATGAAAATGAGCCCTACCAAAAAGAGTAAGTTCAGAGAAAAAAGCACCTTCAAATGAAACGGAGTTAAATTTAACCCTTCTAAAATCTACTAGACCACCAAAATAGGCTTGCTTGAAGTCGGTATACAACTCTAATTGCGCTACATTTACGTCTCCTAAGATTTCTTCGATTTGAAATCTTTTCAACACAACCCCTTGAAGCGAAAAAAAGATAGGGTCTCTGGATGTCTCAGCATATGATTCATTCACTTCAGAAATTTTTCTCTGTAAATCTGAATTCATGTCTGCAATCTCTTTTTCACCCCACTTTTCCTTCTCAGGAACGTTATCCCGTGACCGCAAGGGCAAATGAAACCGAGTATAGTTACGACCATTCGTACCTTGAAATAATTTGTTTTCCTGATCTCGCCAAACATCTTGAAGGTTAGCTTCTCGATACCCTAATTCAGTTGCAGTATCTGGACTGATATCTAATCTCTCAAATACTCTACTGTCTTCGAGTGTACTTACCCAGGTGCCGGGAATTATTTTACTCTTCAGAGCATCCCATGAATAATCCTCCTCCCACCATGCTTCCCACCATTCTTTCTCAAGCTGTTCATTCGATTTTTGCTGCGTCATACTGGTCGCCCCAACTGCATGTCCAATATCTTTAGTTTAAGTATCTTCTCACATTTGGGTAGAGAGAATACACTAATATCTCCCAAACTATCACCCTAGCCCTCGCCTTCTCGAAGATAAATTTCGACTAGGGTCTACTTCTCGACATGAGCAGCGTAGAGATTTAGGATTCATGTTGGAATTTCTATGACCTATATGGAACGCCAGTCTTGGTTTATGGGTGGGTCCCAGCCTGCGCTGGGATGACAGTGTTTTGTGGTAGGCGGTACGCAAAAACCTCCGCCATCGGGATCGATGCGAGAGTATGAAAAGCAAGAATAGTAAGGGCACGAGGCACGCTTATTCTTGGCAGTAATAGCTGGTCCCGATCAAAACACGGGGTGCCAGCGGTAAGTAGGCCGCAAATAAGCGTGCCTCGTATGATGGTTTTGGCCTTTTTCATAACCACTAAGGGAGGACGGGCAATGCCCCCAATACTCCGCATCAGAAAATGAAACACTTTCTAACTGGTATCTCCCCAGCCCCATCACCTTGCCCCCGCACCGATTGCGCGATCTGGTTTGATGAGCCCATCATTCCAATCCCAACACGTCCGGTCGCGAGCCGCCCTCAAGGATTGAATATGCCTAGTATTGCGGCATTCTGCTCGTGTGGGATTAGTTTTGAGATATCCATGCCGGATATTTCCCGCAAGACTAGACAGTAAATCATCATTGGTGTCTCCTATCTTTACCCAACCGCAAGGAGAGATG
The DNA here is from genome assembly GCF_058892565.1 of Hirschia sp. Lineage (NCBI taxonomy): Bacteria > Pseudomonadati > Pseudomonadota > Alphaproteobacteria > Hyphomonadales > Hyphomonadaceae > Hirschia > Hirschia sp. Next base: position 14,869 of record NZ_JBZXVU010000042.1, read on the forward strand.
TCATGATTTCGAAACCAGCATTCTTACAAGGAAACTATAATTTCAAAGGTGAAGGTCTGGATAAAGCGGTGGATTTATACAAGGCCAGTTACACGGTTCCCAATGCCATGACAGCCAAGCTTGTCTATTGCCGGATTGGGCAAACGAGTGATGATTTAATCAACATTACTTTACTGCGCGATGGCGAAGTGATGCGTTTATTCCCTCTGGGAATGAAAAACTCCATGCACTTCCCACTAGCTATTCAAGAAGAACTACCCGCCGGAACAACATTGAGCTTGCAATTGACGGCACCCAAGGGCGCGGAAGGATCTTTATTTGTTGATCTGGGCTTCATGGAGGAACGCCCTGATATAGCCGCCTAAAACCAACTCATAAATATTGCTAGGGTATGTGGTTTTCAGACGGTCTGCTTGCCTATATACAGACTGAGAATCAGGACAATTAACCAAAACATTGCCTGCTTTTGCGGAGCGAGACATGCATTTGAAATTTTCAATTTATGCAAGCTTTTTGGTTGCTTTGTGCCCCTATGCTATCGCCGAAACTGGGCCATCTAAAGCAGATGAAAAAGTCGGCCCTGAACAACCTCTAAACAAGAAATCTTTTAAGGAAAAAAGAGCGGCAACCGAAGAAGCATCGACTCTGACATTTGTTTGGGAAAATGACAGTTTCGCCAACACAGACCGAAGCTATACCAATGGAATGCGTTTGGCATGGCTTTCTGGTGCACAATCAAAAAGTGATGTTGTCAAATATGTTGCGCGCAATGTATTGGGTGCAGATGATGATGCTGTTTTGCGACGCGGTGTTGCCGTGGGGCAATCCATATTTACACCCACAGACATTGAAGCGACGGATTTTCTGCCCGATGAGCACCCCTATGCGGGATGGTTATATGGGGAATATTCCGCCGTGATTGCACAACGCAATATAATTGACCAAATGTCGATCCAAGTTGGAATGATTGGTAAAAGCGCCGGCGGCGAAACCGCGCAAAACGAATTTCACTATCTCATTGGAATTGAAGGCGCTAAAGGCTGGGATAATCAACTGAAAGACGAATTAGGCATTGTGCTAACTTATGAGCGCAAAGCACGCCGGATTGGCAAGATTGGCGACACCGACTTTGGAGCCGATCTCACGCCTAATTACGGTATATCGGTTGGTAATGTCTACACGCAAGCCCGCGCGGGCCTGACGGTGCGCGCAGGACAAGATTTAAGCAATGATTACGGGCCACCACGTGTGCGCCCTTCCCTTGGCGGCGCGGGTTATTTTGTGCCTGATGATAGCTTTAGCTGGCATGTATTTGCGGGCTTTGAAGCGCGCGCTGTGGCCCACAATATCTTTATTGAAGGCAGCCTATTTAGAGAGGATTTTGTCGATCTAAGCCTGCGCAATTTTGTGCATGATTACCAAGCTGGCTTAGTGGTGCAGGTTTATGATGTACAGATGGCTTTGTCTCTTGTGCAGCGGTCCAAGGAATTTGACGAGCAGGAAGAGCCGCAACGCTTTGGCGCATTTAGCCTCAGCAAGAAATTCTAGCATTTAAGATATTTTATGCGCTATTTAGGCAGCAAGACGCAATTTATGCTGGGTATATTTACGGGCAACATCAATCAACGTTTCAGGCGAAATAATCTGCGTGATGGCATCATAAAAAGCCGGAATGGATTTTTTATGGAATTGGCGCAGGTCAAAATCATCGGCTAGTTTTAGCACATTCAATATACGCACAATATCTGAGATATAATCCTCATTGTGGATACTGATGAGTTGTTTGCGCACGAGTTGGAATTCCAGATAATTGGGGTCAGATTCCTCAAATGAATACACTGTGCGTGTCTTTGGTTTCATCAAAGGCAATAAGGCTGCGTTCTCTGTTCTGCGGATATCTAAAACGAAATCGGCCAGTTCGACATCACTGAAGTGATGACGCGAACGCTTGATAATCTCAAGAATTCTTAAGGTCGACTCATGCATGTCACATTCCCAATCAAAAGCAGGCTCAATCTCAACGAGCCAACACAATACAAGCCCTCAAACGATAACGGACACATTGGTGCCGATTAGACAAAATTCGCCCCATTGGTGAATTAAAATGCAAAATCCCTGCATTTTAGTTAACTGATTCAACTCTTGCGTTTACAGTTGAAAATTCAAACTTACGTGCAGCCTCAAAATGGTGGAGAGCATCCTCCCCACCACATTGCCATCTTGCATTGCTAATCACTTGGTTTTAGCTCAACGCGCTTTCATAGAGGGCCAACATGCGGCTCCATGCTTTTTCAGCTTGAACTTCATTATAGGCAGCGGAGTCTGGTGGACACCAACCGTGGTTTGCACCGGCATAAACCTCAATCTCGGCAGGAATGCCTGCATCCTCATAGGCTTTGGCGAGCACTATTTTAGCCTCTGGGTCTCGTGCATCATCATTTTCAGCCACAGCATGCAGAACATGCGCAGGAGATTTAGGAATGAGAAGATGCGGACTGTCTTCCTTGTCTGTCACAAGGCCGCCGCCATGAAATGACGCGGCTGCACCAACACGGTCTGGCACGGCTGCGGCTGTGCGCATAATCAATGGGCCGCCCATACAATATCCCGCTGTGCCTATCTTGCGGGAGGTATCGACAGAAGATTGGTCATCTAAAAACGAGATATAAGCACGTGCATCAGACATGGCAGCATCTTGAGTTAGCTTACTAGCCATGCCTCGCAGGAATGTTCGTGTATCTGGATCACTAAAGCTCGCATCAGGCCCCACAACAGGCGCTTTGGCATCACGGTAAAAAGGGTTCACAACCAGAACGGAATACCCCGCCATCGCCAAACGTTTTCCCATCGCTTTAAATGCCGGGCGCAGACCTTTAATGTCTGGCCACATCAAAATAGCAGGATGTTGCCCACTGCTTGGGTGGACAAAATAACTATCAGAAACGCCATCGGGCATTTGCACTTCGACTTCCGTTTCCGTGATCGCGCTTTCCGAGACATCAGACGCTGCACACCCAGGCAATAAGGCCATAAAAGTGGCGATAGAGCTTAGTTTGGTAAATGTCCGCCGGTTAAACCCATCATTGCCATTGAGTTTCTCGTTATCTTTTTCCGTAAATTCATCACACATAAGAATGCCCCTTTGTTAACCTTAGGCTAGAGAGTGCATCTGGAAATTAGAAAAGCAAGCAGGTCGTGATCACTTTAAATTGACGCTGCCTCTATTTGAATGTTGATCTTATCGCCAACAACTTCATTCACCGGCTTGCTCCAGCGCATTCTGGATGTCCAACGCAATCTGAGCAATGATGGTTTTGTTTGTCCAATACCCCATATGCGACAGCGTGTTCCATTTTGTCAGGAGATTGCCCGCATCAACTTGAATATCTTTGAGGTGACCCTGATTTGCCATTATCGCGAAATGTCCCCCCGTTGGTGCGAGTGGATATCCTAGAACATCATCGCGGTCGTAGAAATTTATCCACCAAGGTTGCGCCTTGTCTTCAACAAATCTAACTGGCGGCTCAAACGCTATAGTCTCATCCTCGGGCTGACCGATCATGAACAAAGGTATATTGCAACCAAAAGTGATAAAACGCTGCACATTCTCTAGCTTGGTTGGGATGTCCAATTTTCCATTCTGGCTGAAGCAAGATTTGAAATAATCCAGCGTCACCTGCCCGCCAAGTGAATGCGCAATCACAAAAATTGGCGCATTTGGTACACATTCACTTTCTACTTTTTCAAACGTAGACTGAATAGCCATTTGCACTTTTGTGAAGGCGGATTTTTGTCCCGCCCCCTCTGCATTACGCGGCCTGTAAGCCGCTGCGTCTCCCAAGTTTTCGACGACAAGCTGACGAATGCGAGAGCGTTTTATGCTATTGCCCAACTGGCGATAATACTCATCCTGAACTCCATTAAAAATGTGCGCATAATTTGCTTCCCGCCATGCAACATCATCTTTTAAATCGACATTCCTACCCGTCAGAATACGCTCAAGTTTACGATATAAAGACTGCGAGTACATGAGCTTGTCTGGTTGGGAAGTAGGCGGCAAGCTTTGACGTCCAATCCCGTGAACCACCATCACGCCAACTGGTTTTAATTTTTTATCATCTGAGAGTTTATATGATGTCACAATGTCGTTTTCCTTCTGACCTTAAAAGCCAAAGGATGCGGCATATATTTAGGCAGAGGATAAGTTCTACAAAATCCTCTCATTTGCTAACGCGCTATTAACTTAAGCTGATAGAATATTAATCAAATGCGTAAAATTGTTTTCAAAGTGTCAAATCCTGCATCCAGAATGTCCTTTTGCATTGCGCGAACATATGAAAACAGCATATGAGAGATACGAATAATCTTTGCAAAGATCGGTTTTTGACAGCCTATGAACATCACGTTTGAGAGCTTGGTACCTAACGCGCTGCGCTATTGGAACATAGCGGAGACATGGATTCTATCGCATCAAGAGCTTGCAAGCTTTGGTGTTATAGTCGCTTTAGCTGC